>JAAYRZ010000110.1 GCA_012518515.1 Alcaligenaceae bacterium | reverse complement strand
GGTTCATACTGTTGTAACATCAGGGTGTCAGCGTTGTCACGAACCATGCGCTTAAACCAGGGCACCATTTTTTGCCAAGTACCTTCGCCACTGACCGAATCAATAAATACTTCCAACCCATCATCAATAGCGCCCGATTCGATCATGGTCAGGGCATAAGCTTTTGCGTAAATACCTGCTTCAAGCTCTTGAGGGTTGCGTAAACCTGGGTCGGCTAGGATTAGTGAAGCAACTTGTTCAGGCGCTTGCTGGGCCATACGGACGGCAACTGCAGCACCTCTTGAGTGGCCTAAGATATGAGCTTTTTCAATTTCTAGGTGTCGTAGTAAGGCCAATAGGTCTGAGGCATGCTGTTCAGCGCTAAAGCTTTGTGTTTCGATCTCTGTCAGTGGCCAATAGTGCCTCAAACTAGGAATAATCGTGCGACAGCGTGCGGCTAAAGGGCCTTCTTGCCACCGCCAATAGCGGTGGTCACATAATGAGCCATGTATTAATAATAAGGCCTGACCTTCACCTTCATCAGTAAAGGCATGAGTCAGACCACTAATGTTTACTTCTTTTAATTGTGACACGTTGAGAGCTTATTAGTAAATCGAGTTGGTGAGTTAGTACATTTTTAAGCGCTCTTGTGCAGTGTCTGCAGCTGGCGAATTAGGATACTGGTTAATAACGCGCTGAAGCGTTTGCTTGGAACCCTCGATATTGTTTAACTCTAGTTGACTACCAGCCACGACGAGCAATGCATCACCTGCTTGAGGGTCTTGTGGATAAGAGCTTACCATGCGCTCCAAACGGCTGATAGCGCCCTGGAAGTCTCGTGTCGCATAGTGGCTGCTTCCTTCATAGAAGCGAGCTCCTGGTGTTAGGACGCTATTAGGATAGGTGTTAGCGAAGTTATTGAGGGCTTGTCCAGCCATCTCGTACTCACCCTGGCGGAATAAGTTGATCGCATGATCGTAATCACGCTGCTCATTAGGATCACCTACCTGAGGGTTAGGGCCAAAATCCTCGTAGTTTTGTTGTGCTGTCGTTTGTCTAGCAGAATAGTCTAAGCTTTCTAGAGCGCCGCGTAACTGAGCGACTTCTTTTTGTAATGCCTGTATTTGATTGGATAACTCTAAACGTGATAAGCCGGCCATTTTGAGTTGAGAACGTAGCTCCAAGATTGCTCGTCTTGCATCTTCGTCTTGAAAGGCGACGGCTTGAGTAGTAAAACCGGTACCTAAAAGGGCAGTGCTACAGATTAATAAGGAGAGTTTACGTTTTAACATGCTTTACATTCCTAGGTGGTTTATCGTTTGACGTCAGCTAACTTGCTGATTTTCAATTATAAGCTAATGTTTATCCTAGCAGAAATAAGGTGTTTTTTGCAGAAAGAGGGATTGCTTTTCTTAGCAAAAATAATGCCACAACTTATAAGCTGTGGCATTAGTACAACATCAGGTCGAGTTATGACATGATGCGTGTCTTAGCGGATGTAGTTGATATCCGCACGACGGTTTTGAGCGTGAGCTTCTTCTGACCAACCTTGGGCAATAGGACGCTCTTTACCGAAGCTAACTGCTTCGATTTGTGCGCCGTTAACACCACGGTTAACTAGTTGCTGAGCTACTGCTACTGAACGTCGCTGACCTAGGGCCAAGTTGTACTCGGAAGAACCGCGGGCGTCAGTATTACCTTCGATACGGATGCGCTGTTGACCATTAGCAGCTAGGTATTGAGCGTGCATTTGTACTAATGGTAGGTATTGATCTTGTACATTGTACTGGTCAAAACCGAAGAATACAGAACGCTGTTGAGCTAATGGGCTGTTAGGATTAAATGGATCCATAACGGCACCAGTCTGAGTGCCTGTAGTAGTGTCAGTAGTCGTTGTCTTTGTAGAACTACATGCAGCTAAAGTAGCAGCTAAAGCAGCGATAGCGAATGTTTTTACGATGCGAGATTTCATTGGAAAACTCCTCTTTATTGATTAATCAAAAATTTATTTTATAAGTTAGGTACTTACCTTACTCGAAGACAGTTCGCTGAGTCCTCTGATGAGTCACCTCACCGCCTTCCCCAAAGCTGGATGATGCAATAGAGAGCGCACTACCTCTTAACTACAGAATATAACAGGTTTAAAGCATTTCGTGAAATAAATCCTGCAACATTTTGCGACTCAGTGAAAGTAAATCTATTTTTGTCAAATAAAAATGACACTTTTGTGACTTGCTGCCTTTCACTGAGTTGAAGGTTACTTAGTCAAGGAACGGTCCCCATGCTGCGCTACTAATATTACCAGTAGAGGTGGGGATAATTTGTTGATTGCTACCATCGATATTAACTAAGGCCAAGTTTGAGCCAGACACGTATAAAATCTGCATGCCATTAGCCGAGAAGCTCGGTGAAAGGTCATTAGGGCCGTTGGTGAGTAATTGGTCACCACCGCCGCCTAGGTTCGTCAAGGCGATAGAGTAAGCACCACCTCTCATGCTAGAGTTGACTAGTTGTAAGCCATCAGGAGAAATGGCACCGGATACGTTTTGTGAGCCGTTGAAAGTGATTCTGCTGGCATTGTTACCATTTAATCCACTACGATAGATTTGTGGGCTACCGCCACGGTCACTGGTAAAGATAATACCGCTGCCGTTAGGGAAAAAGTAGGGTTCAGTATCAATTTCTGGAGAGTTGGTGATTTGACGAGCACTGTCCCCACCATTTGCACTAATTAAGAAAATATTGGATAGACCGCTACGACTGAGAGCAACTGCTAGCTGGCTACCGTCTGGGGACCAGGCAGGAGCACTGTTGTTGCCATGAAAGTTTGCTGCGATGGTGCGATTACCACTAGAGAGATTCTGCACATAGACTACTGGCTTACCACTTTCAAAACTGACATAGGCAAGCTTTTGGCCGTCAGGTGACCACTTTGGTGAAATAATTGATGAGCTAGATGAAGCAACGACTTGGGCTCCTTGACCATCCGAATCAGAGACGTATAACTGGTTGCCTGATACAAAGGCGAGACGTGTTGAAAACACACCACGTACACCAGTCTGATTTTCATACACTGCATCAGCTACGCCATGTGCTTGACGACGTGCATTACTACCAGTCAGTGATTTGGTTTCGATAATTGTTTTTTGTGTTGGGTCAAGTAGGCCATAGTTGACCGTGCCCCCTGTGCTAGAGCCATAGACAACGGGGCTAGCAATTTCCAGTGCTTCAATGGCAGACCAGTTTGGGGTAGCGATTGAGTCTGAGGTGACGGCTTCAATGCGGCTGACCTCAAATTCACCTGAGCGAATTAAGTCTGCTGCAACAACATCAGCGATCTCTTTGCCATTCGGTCCAGCAAAGTCTGCTACGGTAATTGGAAATTTAAAGTTTTCTTGTCCGCTGGATGAGAGCGGTACATAAAGCTGTGCATGAGCGTTGCCCATGCCTAGACTGAGAGCAAGTGAAGTTACTACACCGCCCAGTACGCGCAAAAAAGTTGAATGCAGACGTTTGGTTCTGCGTGGAAATAATGCGGTAGTCATAGCAAGTCATCTCCTAAACTAGAATCATTGATAGATGAGTTTAAATAAAGTTAATACTAAGATTGCTAAAAGTTGAAATAGTTCTTAGCGTGTGTAATTAAAGACGCCATTGAACGTCGAGTTGCGAAGTGCTTCTGGATACTCAGCGCATGCTTGTAAGGCGTCAATCACAGCTCGGTCAAAGGCTTTCTCACCTGATGCGTGAGTAATTTTAGCGTCAGTCGGGCGCAGGTTTTCGTCGACGCTAATCTCATATTGAGCCGATAAGTTTTCTTGTCGATAAGCAAAGTGTAGTTTTGGTCTGGCACAGTCATGAATTGCTTGGTTTAAGGCAGCATTCATATCGTCAATGTTTGTCTTGTCGTCAGTCGTTGCTGTTTGAGCATAGGCGCTGTTTAAGCATAGGACAAGCAGTAATGAGCCAAAAACGGTTTTTGCAATGGTCATAATAGATGGCTTTAGGCATTTGGCTACGCCCAAGTTTGCTACTGCATTCATGGCAATTTAACTCCTAAAAATTGTGTGTCAACGATTCAAAACTTGATAAAGTTAAGCTTACGTTAACACACGTCCTTTAATCAATTGGCTAGCGAGTGTAATTAAAGTGCCCAGTAAACTTCGAGCTTTTGATAGCTGCCGGATATTTGGGGCACGCTTTTAAGGCGTTAACAACGGCATTGTCAAAGGCAGCGTTACCCGAACGACGAGTGATTCTGGCATTGCTCGCACGTAAGTTTGCGTCAATAGTCACTTCGTAGTGAGCAGTTAAGCGTTGCGCACCACCAAATCGTAGTAAAGGTTGGACGCAGCGCTGAATGGCTTGAATGACTGCGCTATTGCCGCCACCGCCACCACGCTGGTTTTGGGTATTGCGGCCGCCCTGAATACCGGCAATGCTAGCTATATCGCCGCGCATAGCACCACGTACATCAGGCGCCTGACGATTAGCCTGAGCTTTGGTCTCAGCTGCTGCTTTGGCATCAGCTGCGGCTTTAGCCTCGGCTTTTTTCTTCGCTTCAAGCTCGGCTAAACGCTTTTTCTCTGCAGCAGCTTTGCGCTCTTCTTCCTTGCGTTGCTCTTCTTGACGAGCTAATTCCTGTTGACGCTTTTCCTCGGCCTCACGTTTTTTGCGTTCTTCCTCTTTTTTAGCTAGCTCTTGTTGGCGTTGACGCTCAGCTTCTTCTTTTTTGCGTTGTTCCTCTTGACGAGCTAACTCCTGTTGACGTTGCTCCTCAGCTTTGCGCTCTTCTTCCTTACGTTGCTCTTCTTGACGTGCTAATTCTTGTTGCCGCTTTTCTTCCTGCTCGCGTTGTAGGCGTTCTTCTTCACGCTTTTTGTCAAGAGCGATCTCAGGATCCTCTTGGTCGGCAGGTGGTGTGCTCTCGGCTACCGGTGGATTAACATCAGGCTCAGGTTCCGGTGCGGCTTCTTCGGTTTCAGCTTCTGGTGTAGGTTCGGGCTCTGGAGCGGGTTCCGGCTCGGGATCCATTTCATCTTCGTTGATGGTGTCCTCTTCGGCCGGATTCATAGTGGCTGTTTCAGTTGGTGCTTTAAGAATTTGCTCTGTTCCCTCAGCCCAAAGTTCGAGCTGGATCGGGCCTGCTGCCTGCTCACTAGTCATGAGAAGGCTAGCGATAATAATCGCAACAATCGAACTGTGTAACAGTAAAGAGCCAATTAGGCCTTTGGTGTTATCACTGTTCTCATAGTACTCGTTAGGATTCTCAAACTTGCTCATTGGCTATTATGACTACTCATTGTTGCTTTTAGTTTGATTGACCATCAAAGCTAAGCGAGTGACTCCGTTGGAACGTAAGGTATCCATCACTTGCATGACCTCTTCATAAGGCACTTTGCCATCGGCGGCGATAACCACCGGGGTATCCGGTTGTTGAACTAGCATCTGGACTTCACTCAGAAGGTCTTCCTTGGAGATGTCCTGGAAGTTGGTGCCGGCGTTGCGTAGGCGAATGCCAAAGCTACCGTCTTCTGAAATTTGAATTTCAACCGGTGTGGATGGAACCTCAGTAGCTTGACCAACAGAGGGTAAATTAACCACGCCCGGCGTAATCATGGGGGCAGTTACCATAAAAATAACAAGCAACACCAACATGACATCAATGTAGGGGACCACATTAATTTCATTTGTACGGCGGGAGCCGCGTTGGCGGCGACGTTGATAAGTTTTCATCTTAGCGAAGCTGACGTTGTAAAATATTTAAAAGTTCATCAGAGAAACTGTCGAAGCGACCGGCAATTTTGTCATTTTGCGTGGTGAAATAGTTATATCCCAAGACCGCAGGAATCGCCGCAAACAAGCCAATAGCGGTGGCAATCAAGGCCTCAGCAATACCTGGCGCAACAGCGCTTAAGGTCGCATTGACTGCTGTCGATAAACCAATAAACGAATGCATGATTCCCCAGACTGTACCAAGTAGGCCAATATAGGGGCTGACAGAACCAGTAGAAGCAAGGAAGTTAAGTTTGGAATCTAAGCTATCAAGCTCACGCTGTGAGGTTGCTTGCATGGCACGGTAGGTGCCATCGATAATACGTTCGTTATCGGTTTGGCCGGAGCGTCGACTACGTAAAAACTCAGTCATAGCTGAGTTGAAAATGCGTGCTAAGGGGCCGCTTTGGTCTAAGTCCTTGCCCACACTTTGATGTAAGTCAGAGAGCTCTTTGCTTTGCCAAAAGCTTTCTTCAAACTCACGAGTTTTACTCATAGCACGTTTTACCTGGAAGTACTTGCTAATCATAATCGCCCAAGAAAGTACGGAAGCGATCACTAAGATCAGCATGATAATTTGTACTGGCAAGCTGGCATTAAGAATTAAAGAAGTAACCGACATAGAGTCATGTGTTTCGATCGGTGGCATAGCGATTAATTGTCCTGAACAGAAAGAAATAAACTACGAATATCGGCCGGAATAGGGGCCGGTTTGAAACTTTGATTGTCTACACAGCAAATCTGAATAGAGCTTTCGACAAGAACCTCACCATTTCGTTCCGCAACTTGCTCGAAATTGCTTGAGGAGTTGCCGACTTTAGTCAGTCTTGTCTTGATTTCTACAACGTCATCTAAACGAGCCGGACTACGGTAGCGAACTTGAGTGCCAACGACTACAAAAATGCGTTGTTGCTCATCGGCTAGTTTAGCTTGATTGACACCTAAATTACGTAACCACTCAGTGCGACCACGTTCAAAAAACTTTAAGTAATTTGCATAAAACACAACGCCGCCGGCGTCAGTGTCTTCATAATAAACACGTATAGGCAGGATAAAGTCTTGTTTCTTTTCCTGCTGAGATGGAGTGTTGTTCATAAGAAGAATGATAAGTATAGTAAAAGTCTACCCTGCGCTCATGTCGTGGGTAGACTTGTTAGGCAAATAAAGGCTTATATTACTGATTTTTTAAGCGATTATAAAGATCCAAAACGTAAGTATTTAAATCAGTTAGTTTTACCTTTTCTGATTCGGCAGCTGAGCGTAGCTGTACTTCGACCTCTTGATTAGCTAGGCCTCGGTCACCAATAGTTACGCGAATAGGCACACCGATGAGCTCCCATTCGGAGAACATGACGCCGGGACGCGCGTCGCGATCGTCGAGAATGACCTCAACTCCTGCTTCTTGGAGCGCTGTATAAAGTGCAGTCGCTTCCTGGCGAACGGCTTCGCTTTTACCCCAGCCGATAGGACAAATTACGACCTCAAAGGGAGCGAGACTCATCGGCCAGACAATGCCTTTGTCATCATGATTTTGCTCAATGGCAGCAGCAACAATACGGCTGACACCAATTCCGTAACAACCCATTTGTAGGTGCTCAGCCTTGCCTTGCTCATTAAGGAAAGTGGCATTTAAAGTTTTGGAATACTCATCGCCTAGGAAAAACACATGGCCAACCTCGATACCACGTTGAATCGCAAGTGTACCGCTACCGTCAATGGTAGGATCGCCAGCGACGACATTGCGAATATCCGCCACAATCGGTTCGGCTAAGTCTCGTCCCCAGTTAACCCCACGTAAGTGATAGTCTTCCTTATTGGCACCACAAACCCAGTCGTGCATATTAGCCACCGTACGGTCTGCAATCACATGGATCGCTTTGGCTGTGTTAATAGGGCCTAAGAAGCCAGGTTTGGTACCGAAGTACTCACTAATTTCTTCTTCAGTGGCAAGACGGTAGCCGTTTTTAAGAATAGGTAGCTTGGATGCTTTGACCTCATTGACCTCGTGGTCACCGCGTACTAAGAGTAAACAGATTTGATCTTTACCTGCATCGTCAGTGGTGTGATAGACCACTGATTTTACGGTTTGAGCAAGGGGTAATTCGAGTTGCCCCGCAACCAACTCGCATTTATTAGCGCCAGGAGTGTGCACTTCGGCTAGCGCTTCAGTAGGCTCAGCACGCTCAGCGATTAAGCAGGTGGCTTCAGCTAACTCAATGTTAGCGGCGTAATCAGAGTTGGGGGAGTAGACAATTTCGTCTTCGCCGGTATCGGCAATGACTTGGAATTCGTGGCTTCGTGAACCGCCAATTGCGCCAGTATCGGCGGCAACTGCACGGAAATTCAGGCCTAGGCGGGTGAAGATGCGGACATAAGCATCGTACATTTTCTGATACGACTCACCTGCGCTAGCCTCGTCTTTATCAAAAGAGTAAGCGTCCTTCATCGTGAACTCACGTCCACGCATTAAGCCAAAGCGGGGGCGACGTTCGTCACGAAACTTGGTTTGAATATGGTAAAAATTAACCGGTAGTTGGCGCCAGCTCTGAATCTCATTGCGAGCGATGTCTGTTACGACCTCTTCGGAGGTAGGTTGTAAGACAAAGTCACGATTATGGCGGTCTTTGATGCGTAGCAACTCGGCGCCATAGGCCTCCCAGCGACCAGACTCCTGCCATAATTCGGCCGGTTGTACCACCGGCATCAATAGTTCAAGTGCGCCTGCGGCATTCATTTCTTCGCGAACAATTTGTTCGACCTTGCGAAGGGATTTTAAAGCCATGGGCATATAAGTGTATATACCACCCGCCAAGCGGCGAATCATGCCTGCACGGATCATCAGTTTGTGACTAATAACTTCTGCTTCAGCAGGCGCTTCTTTTAAAGTATTAATATGAAATTTTGACGCTAACATAGATGTTTTTTAGATTAATTGTCTTAGATCAGTAGTTTAGACCGAATTTTACATTGTATTTTGAATATAGCTCTGAATGCGGTAGAGCAGTGTGGAAACAAAAAAATAAAGTGAAAATAGGCCTAAAAGGCCTTAAAATTTCTCTTTTATGTCAGTTTTAATGTCCCTTACCAAAAGAACCGTATAATTTAATACAACGAAATTTATTATAGGTGGAACCTCATGCTAGATCGCGAAGGTTACCGCCCTAATGTTGGTATTATCCTACTCAATCAAAATAATGAGGTTTTTTGGGCCAAGCGAATTAGAGAGAAATCGTGGCAGTTTCCGCAGGGTGGCATTCAACGTGGTGAAAATCCTACCCAAGCTATGTATAGAGAGCTTCATGAGGAAATTGGCTTAAAACCTGAGCATGTAAAGATTTTAGGGCGAACGCGTACTTGGTTACGTTATAACGTGCCCGACCATTTTATCCGTCGGGACTCAAAGGGAATTTACAAAGGACAAAAGCAGATTTGGTTTTTATTGCGTCTAATAACAAGGGATTCAAGCATTAGTCTTAGGAAGAGTGCGACACCTGAGTTTGATGCATGGAAGTGGCATTCTTTTTGGGTGCCGTTAGAGTCGGTGATTGAGTTTAAGCGTCAGGTGTATCGTGATGCTTTAGATGAGTTGGTGCCTTTTCTGGTTCC
>JAAYRZ010000109.1 GCA_012518515.1 Alcaligenaceae bacterium | reverse complement strand
ATATTTGAGCCAGTGCGTGACAAGCCCTTACGCAAACGTTGCATCCAAGAAGTCTTAGCCAGTGGTTCTACTGCCACTGCTTCCTGACTAGACTCAGCTACGGGAATGACCTCTTGAGGCTCTGGCGTCTCCGGTGCAGTAGTTAGCTCTTCTGCCAGTAATTCTGCTTTCTCTTCTGCTTCGGTGATAACAACCGGCTCCTCAACTTGAATCCCTTCTGCCGCTTCAGACACAACTGGCTCAGGCTTAGATTCAAATTCAGGCTGAGTTTGTACTACAGGCTGAGGCTCTGCTTCTGATTCAGGCTCCGACACTAATGACTCAGGTTGAGCTACTTCCACGACAGCTGGCTCAACCACAGGCACTTCAACAATCGCCTGTGCTTCTTCTGCTTTGTCACTTAGTTCTTCGAGCTGGCCAGTATCCTGTACAACGTCGCTATCCTTACTAACCTTATTTTCTTCTTTTGACTTTTTTCGTCGAAAAAATCTAAACATACTATCTCGCTTAACGGCCATAGGCACATTTATAGAAACTTTGCAATAACCTTATTACGGCTCATATTATACTGGTTTATACCAATCTTTTAGATTAATATAAAATCCATAGAAATGAGTCGAAATTAGGATATGATTTGATAAATGAGCAAATCACCCACTAAAACATCTTCCGCACCGCATAAAATTCGCATTATCGGTGGTCGCCTTAAACGCAGTACGATACCGGTTGTCGACTTAGTTGGCTTGCGTCCTACGCCTGATCGAGTACGTGAGACACTATTTAACTGGTTAAACCACTTTTGGGGTGGTGATTTTTCGACTAAGTCTGTACTAGACTTATTTGCAGGTAGCGGCGCCTTAGGTTTTGAGGCAGCCTCTCGCGGAGTACAGCATGTGCAGATGGTCGAAAAGCACCCTAGAGCGGTCGCTGCCTTACGTCAATTTCGCGACAAGCATCAGTTGGAGCAGGTTGAGATCAACGCTCATGATGCTCAGTTAGCCTTAAAGCGCTTAGACGGAAGTACTTTTGATTTAATCCTGATTGACCCACCATTTAGTGATGATGAGCTTTTACATAAAAGTTGTGCTACCCTTGCTAATCTCTGCAAAGAAGGTACCCTAGTTTATATAGAAAGTGCTACACCATTTGAACTACCTGGCAGCTTTGAGCTATTACGACAAGACAAAGCCGGTGCTAGTCACTTTTATTTGTATCATTTTATCTCTGAAACCAAGGTCTAAATATCTTATAATATTCAGTTCAAAATAATAAGGGACAGACACAATGAAAATCGCTATTTATCCGGGCACTTTCGACCCATTAACTCGCGGACACGAAGATCTTGTACGCCGTGCAGCCAATCTTTTCGATCATGTGATTGTGGGAGTGGCTCGTAGCGCCGGTAAAAACCCCTGTTTTAGCTTGGAAGAGCGTTTAAGTATTGCTCATGAAGTACTGGAGCACTACCCCAATGTGACTGTTAAGGGTTTTAGCGGTTTACTCAAAGATTTTGTCCGCGACAATAAAGGCCGTGTGATTATTCGCGGCTTACGCGCTGTATCAGATTTTGAATATGAATTCCAGATGGCTGGTATGAATCGTTATCTGCTACCTGATGTAGAGA
Source organism: Alcaligenaceae bacterium (assembly GCA_012518515.1). Taxonomy (GTDB): domain Bacteria; phylum Pseudomonadota; class Gammaproteobacteria; order Burkholderiales; family Burkholderiaceae_B; genus Oligella. The sequence continues at coordinate 1,774 of JAAYRZ010000109.1, read as the reverse complement.
CCATGTTCATGACCCCTTCTGATCAGTATCAGTTTATTTCAGGCACATTTGTGCGTGAGGTCGCTCTCATGGGCGGCGATGTGAGTAAATTAGTCTTTCCTTCAGTTGAGCGCTGGCTCAAAGAAAAGGCTGATGAACGCCAAGCATCCTTAGCAGAAGCCAAAGAAAAAGTTGCACTTCTCAACGAAGCGTTAACTAAAAAATAAATGGTCTAAGCTAAGCTATTTTTTAGTTTAAGGTAAATTATGGCTTTATATATTGATCACGAGTGCATCAACTGCGATGTCTGTGAACCCCAATGCCCTAACGAAGCAATTTTTATGGGACCTGAGGTATATGTGATCGATCCTGCAAAGTGCACGGAATGTATAGGTCACCACGATGAGCCTCAGTGCCAGGTGATTTGTCCTATCGATTGCATTTACCCAGACCCCGAATGGAAAGAAACTGAGGACGAGCTGATGGACAAGTTTCGTCTTCTTACTGCCGATAAAAAACTACCTGTTTAGTGGCAGCATATCAACTAACGGACTCCGGGACTTAATCAGAAAACAAGCAACTTAAACTTAGTAGCCGATTTCTTAAAATAGTCCCTGAATCTCCGTCTTAATCTGGATTGAGTCGTCTTCATTCCATAGTTGCAATGGAATACTAAAGCCCTTGACCTCGACACGCACCCCATCCTTTTGCATACTCACCGGACGTTTAGAAGAAAGCTGTAAGTTTAGGTCAAAGTCGCCATTTAGCATATTATAGCGACTGACTGGGGTCTTATTAATAAGCGAAAAGTCCTTGTCTTCTAACTCAAGATGCTGAAAATTAATCATCCCCTCATCCACTTCAGCCTCAAATTGAAAGCGCTCAAAAGGAGTCCGTGCCGCCTCATCAAACTGCAATTCTTGAGACCCTGTATCAACCATGTAATTAACATCATCCAAGACCTCTTGCATAGCAAATCCCTGTATATCCCCATCCACTGCTTCAAGCATTAAATTACCATGCAAGTTTTGCAGCAACTCTTGCTCACTGAACCCCTGAGACACTAGATCCAATACAATATCCGCCTTACCCCGCAAAAGCACTCGACCTTTAAAACCTTGTAATAGCTGCTCCATATCAACACCTCGCAACTGCAAGTCAAGGTTAACGCCACCATCATCTAGCGACATATTACTATTGGCATAGAGCTCACCCTCAAAGAGCTGAGCTCGTAAGGATTTGATTTTGATATCACTTGAGGAATTAAAAATAAGTGTTGTACCCAACTCCTTAAATTCGAGACCACGATAACTCATGGAACCGATATTAAAAGTGCCTACTCCGCTCAAACGTGACAGAAGTTCTTGCTTTAAACTCAAACTTCTGGACTCTTCACCTACTACCTGCTGTGTCTCGCTAACGTTCTCAAGCTCTGCTCCTGCATCAAACTCATTACGCTCCATCAACGAAGCTTCATCCACAGAAACAATAGTTGCATCAGACTCCACCACCTTCTCTTCAAAGACTAAGGTGGTGAGAGGTAGACTAGTATCTACTCCTAACAAATGCTCTAAAGCCAAAGACTCCGCCTTTAAATCAAAGTTAATTTGAGGTTTGCTGAAACTTTCTAGCGACCCTTCTAAACTCATACGCTCTGAGTCCATTACTGCATCTGCATTAAAATCTACTCGTCCCTTTTTCAAATCCCCATTAATAGAAGCGATTACCGGAGCCTCTTGTATCAGCTCCCCATCACTTAAGCGCACAGTGCCACTCAAGGCGGTGTAGGCAAATT
>JAAYRZ010000008.1 GCA_012518515.1 Alcaligenaceae bacterium | reverse complement strand
CCTTTCGAGCTTCTAATGGTGTTCCTCTTGATGTGCGTACCGATAGTCTAAGTGCCGCTTATAAGAATATGTCCAGTCGAGAAGACTTCACCGAACGCTATCATGAGTTCGCTAAACACTACGGCTTTAAGCCCACTCGTAACAATCGTGGAGTAGCTCATGAGAACGGTGCTATTGAGTCTGCCCACCGGCATATTAAAGCGCAAATTACACAAGCACTTAATTTACAAGGCAGTAGTAATTTTAATTGTCGCGCTGAGTATCAGGCTTTTATCCAGAATCTCATCGACCGACGTAACCAGCGCGTGCACGATAAGTTTGCCTTGGAGCAGCGTCAATTACAAGCGCTCCCAGCGTACCCTAGCGACAACTACTCAGAGCACTATGTCAGTGTCAGCAGAACGAGTACCATTTCTTTAAAACGCGTCACTTATACCGTCCCCTCACGACTCATCGGTAATCGACTACTTGCTAGGGTATATGATCAACGAATAGCGCTATATCTTGGGATGGAGCAAGTACTAGAATTAGAGCGTCTATATACACGTAACAAGACAGGACGTGCACGCAGCGTCAATTACCGGCACATCATTGATGCGCTCAATAAGAAACCATTGGCATTTAGGCATAGTAAGCTACGCGATGATATCTTGCCTAACGACAATTATAAAAGCATCTGGCACTATGTGGATGACAGTTTATCGGCTGATGAGGCGTGTTATTACATCGTTAAATTGCTGTACCTAGCTCACCGACATGACTGCGAGCATTCATTAGAAACGTATGTATTGGAGGGGATAAGACAGCGACAATTACCCACCATCCGGCAGTGTGAAGAGCGATTCATTCGCATCATTGCGATGCCGCCTAGCATAGCGATTAAACAGCACTCGCTTCAAGACTACAGTCAATTGTTTGGAGCCCATCATGCATAGAAATACCGCTTCCTTACCCTTGATGCTAAAGCAGCTAAGATTAGCCACGGTTGGCACGCTCTGGGAGAGCGTGGCAGATAAAGCGACTAAAGAACAATGGTCACCCCAGCAATACTTGGCTGAGTTATGCCATCAGGAGCTATTGGCACGCGAGGATAAACGTTTAGCACGCAACCTAAAAGATGCCACACTACCCATCGGGAAGCATTTAAATAACTTTGATTTTATGGCTGTCGATGGCATTAACCAAGCGACCACCTATGATTTACTTCAAGATAAAACGTGGCTGACGCGAGGTGCAAACCTCTTGCTCTTCGGAGCAAGTGGCCTGGGTAAAACACATCTCGCTAGTGCCCTTGGGTATGGGCTACTAGAGCAGGGTTATAAGGTTAAGTTCATACAGGCGACCACACTTGTACAGCAGTTGCAACTAGCTAAGCGACACCTCAAGCTACAGGACGAATTGAAAAAGCTGGATAAATATCAATTGCTTATCATTGATGATGTCGGTTATGTTAGAAAATCCGAACAAGAAACTAGCGTCTTATTTGAGCTGATAGCGCACCGTTATGAACGCTTTAGTTTAGCTATTACATCCAATAAGTCGTTTGAAGAGTGGGATGAGCTATTTGACGATACCACGATGACGGTAGCAGCCATTGATCGACTCGTACATCATGCCACAATAATTCATTTTACAGGAGAGAGTTATCGCAAGAAAGAAGCACTAAAAACCCAAGACAAGGGGCAGTAAAAACCGGCCAAGTTAATTGACGCTAAACCGGACAAAGTAGTTGACGTTCTATACGCAATGCCGGATTTGACTAAAGACAATCTAGTACCCGTCTTAAATCTGAGTGCTAAAGCGGTTAATGAGGGAGTAGAGAATTTCAATAGTCTAGTTCCAAAACTCGAAAAAATCTATAATAAGTTAAAGCTTAAAGGGTTTGTCGATGAGTGATAATCAAGAACTAAGATCTAAAGTTAAGGTACTGCCAGAGTTTCGTGCTAGCTTAAAATCTCTTGACGTGCGATCACCGGCAGCGAGTGATAAATTGACCGTAGGTAGCGATATAAGCAGTCCTGCACTAATATCACCCCCAGCAATCAAATCCAGTACAATATATGAACATGTACCTCATACTCAAGGTGCCGCTATGACTTACGTAACCGAATCTCTTCTTGATGCACGATTAGAAGCCGCTGAAGCTAGAACAGAGGCTAGAGTCGCTCGCCTTGAAATTATGGTTGAAAATAGCATTAAAACTAATGAAGCGGCAGTTAGTCGAATAGAAAAAGCTCTAAGAGTGCTCTCGACTGATACTAAACAAGCAATAGATGGGCTAAGGTCTGATAATCAACAATCAATCAATGGGTTGAGGTCTGATAATCAACAAGCAATCAATGGGTTGAGGTCTGATACCAAACAATCAATCAATGGGTTGAGGTCTGATACTAAACAATCAATAAATGGACTGAGAGCTGATACTAAACAATCAATAAGTGAGCTAAGAGCTGATAATAAATATACTCGCACAACGGTAGTGGTTACTGCAATTACCTCATTTATTGCGCTTTTAATTGGTCTTGGTGGATTGATGGTCGCGATGCAGTCTAACTCAATGAGTTTTTTTCTTCAGGGTACAGCCTTCAAAGATAGCATCAGCACAGAAGTTTCATTGCAAAATCAATCTTTAAATAGCAAAGTTGAGGCGGTGGAAGCAAAGCTTGATACTCTGATTGAGGCTATCGCTAAGTAATAAATCCGTTATTAAATAATCGTTTTTACGCTGACGGCGCTCCTTAGCAGGACAAAATGATCCCACCATGACTCTGCTCAGTATTTAGCTATTACAATCAGTTTTAGTGATGTAAATAAAATCAAAAAAACTTAAAGGTTTAGAGCCATGAGCATAAATCATCCATTGTTATTGGAAATACAAAAGGGCGAGAGTACGACCCTTGAGTTTAAAAAGCAATTACCTAAAGGCTTGCAGGTAGCAAAGACATTAATTGCTTTTGCTAATACGAGTGGGGGCAAGCTGGTGGTGGGTGTAGACGATCAACAGCAGTTGCTCGGTATTCAGGGTGATATTTTTGAGATACAAGAGCAAATCACTTCAATGACTCATGAGTTGTGTATGCCAAATATTCTCCCATTTATTTATGTTGAGAATATTGATGGAATTGAGCTTTTAGTGGTTGAAGTGGGTCGTGGGGCATTATTACCCTACTATTTAAAATCACAAGGTCGCGAGCAGGGTACTTATATACGTTTAGGATCAACTAATCGGCAGGCTTCACTGGAGTATATACAACAGCTGGAGTTGCAGCGATTAAATCAGACATTTGATGAACAAGCCAATCTTCAATATCGTTTAGATGATATTAATTTACAGCCGTTACAAGAGGCTTTTTCCAGAGAGGGTAAAGAGCTTTCTATGGAAAAAATGCGAAACTTTAAACTGCTGGTTCATCAACATGGACAAGACTACCCTAGTCATGGTTTATTAATTTTACTGGGGCTGTACGAGCAGGTGGAGATTAAGTGCAGTCGGTTTAAAGGGAACACGATGACGGTGTTTTTGGATAAAAAAGAGTACCGTGGTGGTGTATTTTCTCAATTAGAGCAGACAGAGCAATTCATTAAAAACCATCTGCATTTGCGAGCAGAAATTACCGGTTTACAGCGTACTGAACAGTATGAAATTCCTATTGCCGCTATACGTGAAGCCTTGGTTAATGCCGTGCTACATCGTGATTATAGTAATGCCGGGCGTGATATCAAGGTGGGTATATACGATGATATGCTGAATATTGTTTCTCCCGGTGGTTTGCCGCATGGTTTAACAGAAGGTGATCTACTCAAAGGGCGCTCTGAAATTCGTAATCGTGTGATTGCCAGAGTGTTCAAAGAGCTTGGTTATATAGAACAATGGGGCAGCGGAATTTTGCGCATCAAGGATCTGTGCTCACAAGCCGGCAATGCCGAGCCAAAGTTAAGTGTGCAAGGGGACTTTGTGGATTGGGCATTTTATCGACCATCCTATGAAAATTCAGGTGGCTCAATAGGTGCCCCAATGGGTGGCTCAATAAGTGGCTCAATAGATTATGAAGTCAACGATAAGGCGCTTGATAAAAAGCCTGCTAAGCCGATAAGCGATACAAGCGGCATTTATCACTTAACTGCACGTCAACAAGAAATTTTGCAATGCATTAGGCAGAACCCTAGAATTTCTTATCGTGCGATGGCGCAGCAGATAGGTATTAATGAATCTGCCATTAAAAAGCATTTAAATAATCTAAAGGCTGCGGGTTGGCTTGAGCGTGTTGGTGGAACACGCGGGCATTGGGAAATTAAGAAAAAATAATCATAAGAGCGTTCGGCACTCTCTCATAATATGGTTGCAT
>JAAYRZ010000108.1 GCA_012518515.1 Alcaligenaceae bacterium | reverse complement strand
TCAAGGAATACATCTGCTATTTCTTTGAGCCAAATTCATACTAAAGAAGTAGGAACATATGTTGTTTATAATGATTAAACAACGGCTTAGAAATAACTGTCCCTTAAATGACATGACTAATATCTCGTAGCCAAAGAATTTATGGATTTTATCAGAACTAAAGGCATTACATATATGAATAACAAAATATTGGAAGATAAAATTTTTTATAGCATCACTTCTAATGATCTAAGTGGTCATCGCTTTAAAGTTAGCTTGACGATCAGCAATCCAGATCCTGATGGACAAATAGTCAGCCTACCCCGTTGGATTCCAGGTAGCTATATGATCCGTGACTTTTCCAAACACATCGAAACGCTAAAAGCTACTCATAATAAATATCCGCTTAGCATCACTCACTTGGACAATCACACTTGGCAAGTCGAAGCCGTTAGCAATGGCGCTATTCAGATTGAATATACCATTTATGCTTGGGATCTCTCTGTACGTAAAGCACATCTAGACGAATCACACGGTTTTTTTAATGGCACTAGCGTATTTTTAAGAGTGCACGGTCAGGAACACCTTCCTTGCCTTCTCGAAATAAAAGCACCTAAAGAAAGCAAAAAGTGGCGTGTCTATACTAGCTTACCGCCAGCCAAGGACCACCCTAAGGCAGCACAGCACACTCGGTTTGGCTTTTATCGTGCTAAAAACTACGACGACCTAATTGATCACCCTGTTGAAATGGGTCGACCCAAGGTAATCAGCTTCGTGGTCGCAGGTATAGCCCATGACATGGTGTTTACCGGTGTTTTACCTAATATTGATTTTGAGCGCATTGCCGCCGATACTGCAAAAATCTGCGAAGCACAGATAAAGCTCTTTGAGCCAGAAGCTGTCACCCCTCCTTTTACTGATAGTTCTAACCGCTATGTTTTTTTAACTACCGTCACGGGTAACGACTATGGTGGCCTAGAACACCGCAACAGTACTGCATTGATTTGCTCACGAAAGTCTCTACCTACTATTGGACAAAAAGAGCAAAGCAAAGAGTACATCGACTTCCTTGGATTAGTTAGTCACGAGTACTTCCATAGTTGGAATGTTAAACGCATTAAGCCGGCTGCTTTTGCACCATATCAACTAGATAGAGCCACACCAACCTCTTTACTATGGATTTTTGAAGGCTTTACCTCCTACTATGATGATTTGATGCTTTTAAGAAGCGGGCTCATTACTGAGCAGCAATACTTAGATCAGATTGCCACCACAATTAATCGGGTCAACAACGACTCCGGCCGCATTAAGCAAAGCGTGGCTGAAAGCTCGTATGACGCTTGGACTAAGTTCTACCAACAAGATGAAAATGCACGCAACCAAATTGTTAGCTACTACTCAAAAGGCTCTTTGGTCGCCTTATGCCTTGATTTACTAATTCGCCAAGAAAGCAAACAACAGCGTTCTCTAGACGATGTGATGCGCTATCTATGGCAACACTATGGCAAAAACTTCTATGTAGATTTAGACAACAACAAAGGCCTTAAAGAAGAGGATGTGCTTGACGTCTTGCACCAAGCAACTGGAGTCGATATTGATGTCCTAGAAAATTTCTTAGAGCGCAATGTCTATGGAACCAAAAAACTTCCACTTAAGGAACTACTGGCAGCTGAAGGGCTTAAGCTTAGCAAATCAGCAGACAGCGACAACCAGGGCGTCAGCCTTGATATCCGCACTACTAGCAGCAACAACCAATGCATAATTCAAAGCGTAATGCAACATGGCGTAGCACACAAAGGCGGATTATCTGCAGGCGACACGATCGTAGCGATTGACTACTTACGTGTTGATGCCAACAACCTAAAAGAAGTCTTAAGCCGTTACCAGCGAAAGCAACACGCCATCATTCATGTATTCAGACGTGATGAGCTGCGCTTTTTTACGGTAGAATTTGATACCCCACTCTACTCGGAGTTTCAAATCAAGCCCAGCAAAACACGCCATCAAATAAGTCTAGATTCCGTCCCTAACAACTCAAAAGACAAGTAGACACTCACGCTTTAGATCTGGGCTATTCTTGAGACAAAAAAGCTTCTCTACAACACACTGTTAGAGAAGCTTTTTTATGTGCCTTCGAGTAATTAATACTACTTACTTATATCAGAACATACCGCACAGTGCGGGTTTTTAGTTAACTTAAACTCTTGCCACTGCGTTTCACGACCATCAAACATGAGTAGACGTCCAACCAATGGACGACCGATACCTAACAGCAACTTCAAGGCCTCATGAGCCTGCATCATCCCAATACTTCCTACAACGGTAGAAAGCACCCCTAAGGTTGCACAATTATCAGGCTGTAAATTCTCGCTCGGATCATACTGACAAGCATAACAAGGACTTGATGAGTTTCTAAAATCAAACACGGTTAGCTGACCATCAAAACGAATTGCTGCAGCTGAGACTAAGGGTACTTGATGACTAAAACAAATCTTATTCAACTGCTGACGCGTATTAAAATTATCCGTACACTCTAGGACTAAGTCCACACCCTGAATTAACTCACTGAGCTCATCATCGCCATAACGTTGACTATGCGCGATAAAATTCACCTCTGGATTCAGCGCTTGAGCCATCAACTTAGCCGACCCCACCTTAGACACACCCACACGGTCACTGGTGTGGACAACTTGACGCTGCAAGTTACTCAACTCCACCTCATCATCATCAACCAGATGGATGGTTCCTACACCAGCAGCTACAAGATACATCAATGCTGGCGCACCAAGACCACCCGCACCTACCATTAAGATCTTGCTATCAAGTAAACGCTCTTGACCTTCAAAACCAAAGCCATCAAGCATGATATGACGCGCATAACGTAAAAGCTGCTCATCACTCATCTGACTCAAGATACTCTCCAATCAAAAACTTGGTCGCTTGCTGCAACTGATAATCCTCTTCTGAACCAAAGGTGTACATCTCGACTTTAGTCTCAGCATCAGTCTCTGACTCCTCGACGACTTCAGCTATGTCCTCGGACTCCTCGATAACTTCATCTGATAACGACTCAACCGCACTAGCATCAGAACTATCTGTACTTTCAGTAAGCTGAGACACCTCACCATCAGGCGCTACGACCTCTTCCTCGGTCGAACTTTGACTCTCACCACTCAAATGATCCTGCAAATCGACTTCACGATGAATATTAAAGAAATCCCCATGCTCAGTATCTGTCACTACAATATCTGGCTCAATTCCCTTGGCTTGAATAGAGCGATCCTTAGGAGTGTAATACCTAGCTATCGTTAGCTTCACGCCAGTATCGTCGCCCAAATCCAACACCACCTGAACCGAGCCTTTACCAAAGCTCCGGTTACCCATGATGGTAGCTCGCTCGTAATCTTGCAAAGCACCGGCAACAATTTCCGAAGCCGAGGCTGAACCGATATTAATCAGAACCACCATTGGCACCTCACGACTCCATGACGGCAAGTCCTTTAGAGGGTCTTGATGATTCAAGCTGTAATCACTTGGCACCACACGGTAGCGCAGATTCACCTCACCACGACTTTTGGTATAAACCACTAACTGTTCAGGCTCAATAAATGCACCCGCTACACCGACAGCTGCATTAAGTAAGCCACCCGGGTCATTACGCAAATCTAACACCAAGGCCCGAGGCTCTATATCGAAATCATTTAAATGCTTAACTAACTCTTCAACTGTGCGTTCTTGAAACTGTGAAACTCTGACATAGGCAATATCACTATCCAGCATTTTGCTTCGAACGCTTTGCACCTTAATTAAATCCCGCTCAATCACTAAATCGAGCTCTTCCAGCCCTCTTCGAACTGAAAGCTCAATGGAAGTACCCGGTTCTCCGCGCAAACTTTTTACCACCTCACTTAAAGGAAGACCACTAATTGAGGCACCATCCACCTTAACAATCACATCACCGGGCAAAACCCCCGCCCGCGCTGCCGGACTATCTTCAATAGGTGAAATAATCTCAATTTCCTTAGAAGCGGTTTCGTTAATCTCAATACCTAGACCACCGAAAGCTCCCTCTGTCGCCTCTTGTAAACTAGTAAAGGCCTCCTCATTTAAATAAGAAGAGTGGGGATCCAAATCATCCAACATACCATTAATCGCGGCATCTACTAATTTAGAATTATCAATAGGCTCAACGTAGCGATTTTTAATGGCTGCGAAAACAGCTGCAAATCGACGCAACTCTTCATAAGGCAAACGGTCATCGACCTCAGGAATCGCTTCGATAGGCGGCGCGTGCTCAACGACCTCAATGCTAACGTCAGCCGCCTGCTCCTGCCCACTAGCTGCGACCTGAGCCATTGGCAAATAATGTGACTCTGCACTGAGTGACTGTGGTGCAATCGCACCAAGAAACAACATAGAACAGCCCAAGACCAATAACGGTTTACGCAGTTTATGACTTACTAAAAAACTTGAATTATAAAGCATTGTGCACCTTTTGCTTTTTTTGCTTAGGCTACTTCGCCAACACACTTAAGGGGTCAACGGGCTGTGAACCACGTCTAATTTCGAAATATAAGGCCGGCTCTACCTGCCCACCAGTCGAGCCTGCCCTGGCAATAGTCTGCCCTGACCTAACGGCTTCACCTACCTTACGAGTCAGACTTTGATTGTAGCCATAGACGCTCATGTAGTTGTTACCATGATCAACAATAATTAAGTTACCAAAACCTCGCATCCAATCGGCAAAAACCACGGTACCACCAGCCACCGCCTTAACCTCTGCTCCAGTCTGGGTCTTGATTAAAATACCACGCCATACACCACCTGTGTCGGGACGTGTACGACCGAAGCGACCTTGTAATGTGCCGCGTAGCGGCCATGGAGCCCCTTGAGGAATACCTGCATTAGTAGAACCTGCTAATGCCCTTGCCTTGCGCTCATCTTCTCGAGCCTGAGCCGCAAGACGCTGTGCCTCGAGTGCCTTTTCCCTAGCCATGCGAGCCTTTGCTGCTTCAATCTCGGCATGCTCCTGCTGTAAACGTGCTTGAGACAATTGCTGTTGGCTCTGCTCACGTTGATTCAACATTTCCGTCATGCGACGTTTTGCTTGTTCTAACTCTTGAGGACCTAGGGCTCTGGCAATGTCATCTTCAACTTCACGTATTTGAATTTCGGTCATCCGCTGTTGCGATAAGACCTCCTGCTGTCTGTCTTGCGCTTGAGCACGCATAGATGCCGCACGCTCTGCTTGCTGTTGAGCTAAAGCGGCTTGTTCTTCTGCCAACTTAGCCTGCGTCTCACGCTCTTGCGCCAATCTTTGTTGGCGTTCTAGCGCTTGACGCTGGCGCTCCAACTCGGCCTGACGAATCGCCTCTCTTTGCTGGGTTATCGTTTTACCAATCTCACCTATTAAACTATCAAGGCGCTGCTGGTCCCCTGCCAAACGTCCAGCCTCAGCACGCCGTTGCTTCAGATCCTGTTCGATATTACCCAGTTCGATCTGATACTTTTGCTGCTCTTTTTCGAGATCATTTTTGCTAGCGAGACTTTGCTCAGCCAAGCGTTCAATGGTTTGTTGACGACCTTTAATCTCGGATTCGGTTTTCTGCAAACTGAGTATCGCCTGATTCAGCTCCTCAACGGCACGAGCTCGCGCCCTAGCAACATAACTCAAATAGCCAAGATCACGGCCGATTTTTTGTGCATCACCACCCGACAACAGGGCTGACCAAGGAGAAAGACCACTGGTGTACTGAGCATAAATTTGCTCACTCAAATCCTCTTGGCGCTCAGCCAAAAGCTCGCGCTGACCATCCGCCTGTCGACGCAACAAGATAATCTCGTGCTCAGCTTCATCTTGCTGCTCCTGCAAACGGTCAAGCTCAGCATTAATGCGAGAGATATTACGCTCAGACTCACTCAGCCTATCAACCACATCTCTCTTTTCAGTCTCCTGAGTTTGAATGACTCGCTTGACTGAGTTAATCTGCTTTTCCAATTCTATACGTCGCTGCTCAGCTGATTTTTGTTGCTTACTTAATTCAGAAACAGACTGCGCACTAGCATTCTCACCGCCTATAGCGATAGTTAATAAAAGACCGACCGACAAAGCCACTAAGGACTTGGTCGGTACTTTATACAGCATTAATAACTTCACGACGTATTTAATTGGCACTATCGGCACTCATTGAACTACAAAAACCTAATTACTTCGACTTACCCTGCGCCGCCACTTCGGCCATCGCCTTAGCAATCTCATCTGGATCACCTAGGTAGTAATGACGAATAGCTTTTAGATTTTCATCCAACTCATAAACCAGAGGCTGACCTGTTGGAATATTCAAGTGAACAATATCCTCTTCGGAGATATCATCAAAAAGATTAATCAAAGCGCGGATACTATTGCCATGGGCAGTAATTAAAATCTTCTTACCCGCTTTGATCGTTGGAGCAATTTCTTCATCCCACAAAGGCTGTACACGCTCAATCGTGTCCTTAAGGCACTCGGCTGCAGGCAACTCATCAGCTGGAATATCAGCATAACGACTATCAAAACGAGGATGACGCTCATCATCTAAATCCAGTGGTTCTGGGCCGACAGCAAAAGCTCGGCGCCAAATTAAGACCTGCTCATCACCATATTTCTCAGCAGTCTCAGCTTTATTTAAACCTGTGAGCGCACCATAATGACGCTCATTGAGACGCCAACATGGCTGATAGGGCACATACATGGTATCCATGTTATCAAGCGCAATCCAGAGCGTACGAATCGCTCTTTTTAAATAAGAAGTATAGGCTTGGTCAAAAACATAGCCTTCTTTTTTTAAAAGCTCTCCGGCTTGCTTGGCTTGTTCACGACCCTCATCGGTTAAATCCACATCAGCCCAACCGGTAAAACGATTTTCAAGATTCCACTGACTTTGACCGTGACGCATTAAAACGATTTTATACATAGTTATTACTGTCCTAACGAAGTTTAAATAAAGCGATTCATGATTAATTTTATCTATTTTAGCTAACTTAGCTTATTGTCGCTTAGGCTATTTTATAATCCTTGAATTAATCTTAAAATAGCCGATAAAGGCAAAAACAGGTAACGATTGTGGAATTTTTAACTTTTAACAACACTTATTTATTTGTTATTACGGCGCTCGTGTCCGGTGGTATGCTAGCTTACCAATACAGTCGCGCCTCTAAGGGCCTCAGCCCTGCTCAAACAGTACAAATGACCAATGGCAAAAAAGCTGTCATCATCGATGTACGCCCAAACGAGCAATATCAAGCTGGCACTATCGCTAATGCGATGAATGTACCTTTTGAGCAGCTTAAATCTCGTGCTGCCACACTCCCTAAAGATAAAGCTGTCATCGTCATTGACCAAGACGGACGTCGTGCTTCTAGCGCTGCCAATCAGCTTAAAAAAGAAGGCCTCGAAGAAGTTCACTACTTAAATGGTGGAATGACCTCTTGGCTAAAAGAGAGTTTACCGCTAAAAAAGCCTTCATCTTCTAAAAAAATGAAATAGTGTTTCTCCGACACTATAATGAGCATTAACCTTTAAAAACTTACGAGGAAAAAATGGTTCAAGTTACTATTTACAGTAAGGTCACTTGTCCTTACTGCACCCGTGCTGAAAAAATCCTTAAGGATAATAACGTCACTGATTTTGAAAAAATCAGTATTGATACAAACCGTGAAGCTCGTGCCGAAATGATCGAACGCTCTAACGGTCGCACCACCGTGCCACAAATTTTTATTAATGGCGAGCACATCGGTGGTTGTGATGACTTACAAGCACTAGAGCGTGCAGGAAAATTAGAAGCACTTTTGACTGCTGCTAACTAAGGCAACTTACACTTTTTAACTTTACTGGAATACTACTCATCATGGCTGAAGAGCAAAACACTCAAAACCAAGACGCTGCAACGGCTCAGCAATCTCAACAACCTAACTTCGGCATGCAAAGATGCTACCTAAAGGACCTCTCTTTAGAAATGCCTAACGCACCTCACATTCTTCTTGAACAAGAGCAGCCTAGCGTTGATATTAGCTTAAACATCGGTGCAGAGCGTTTAGCAGAGACAGTTTTTGAGACTACTGTTCGCGCAACCATCACAACTAAAATTAAAGATAAGGTCTTATACTTAGTTGAAGGTACTCAAGCAGGTATTTTTGAAATCGCCAACATCCCTGAAGATCAAATGGATCCATTAATCGGTATCGTTTGCCCTTCAATGATTTTCCCTTATTTGCGTGCCAACTTAGCCGACGCAATTAATCGTACCGGCCTGCCAGCTGTTCATATGGCTGAAGTTAACTTTCAAGCTTTATATGAGCAACGTCTTCAGGAAGAAGCTGCCGCTCAACAGGGTCAAGATGCTCCAAACGGTGCTACCGAAAGCGAAAGCAACCCGACGATTAACTAATCATCTCCACAGTAGCAAGCAATGCAATCATCTAGCAGTTGTCCCACCAACACTTCTGTCAATACCCTAGTAATTGGGGCTGGCAGTTGGGGCACTGCGCTTGCAGTTGCAGCCGCACAAGCGGGACCGGTATTAGTCTGGTCTCGACATGCGCAACAAGCAGAGCATATCAATCAGCACCACCGCAATCCTGACTACCTGGAAGATATCGACTTACCCAAATCCATCAAGTCAACATCTGATAAAGAAACAGCTATTTCTTTTTTACAAGGAAGCGTTGAACATCATGCTGAAGCCTCTGCTGCACCACTGATTATCTTTGGCCTGCCTGTAAAGGCAATGCGCCAAAGCATACAAGAATGGCTTCCCCTTTTCAAAGAGGCGGGCCTAGAGCATGTTCCCTATGTTTGGACTTGTAAAGGCTTCGAAGAAAACACCTCACTCTTGCCACATGAAATTATTGCTGATGTAGCACCTAAATCAACACAGCCAAACGGCGTATTATCTGGCCCTACCTTTGCTCGTGAAGTCGCTTTGCGTCTTCCTGCTGCAATCACGGTGGCTAGCCACGAC
>JAAYRZ010000107.1 GCA_012518515.1 Alcaligenaceae bacterium | reverse complement strand
TAGCAGCCACATATCTTGATCACTAAGTTGCGGTGCATAAAAGTCCATATCATAGAAACCATCACAGACCTCCTCAACCAATGCGGGTAGGATACGCTCAACCACTTCATTGGAACTTAAAATGGTGCGCTCATCACCCAATTCCTTCAAGGCTTCCATGGCCAAGGCATCAATGGTGGAGATTTTGTTTTTCTCATCCGGCATCAGACCAAGCTTCGCCGTATAGTCTCTCAACACCTCCGCCCCCGCTCGGCTAAAAGCCAACATCAGGCGCTTACCGCTTTCATCACGCAGCAGTTCCATTTGTTTAGCGAGTAAGGTTGACTTACCACTACCGGCTACACCTTCAATCAGAATCGCACGTTTATTTTGTTGGACGAAAAAAGAGACTTCACTCATGCTATGGAATTAGATAAATTAATTAACGTGAGCCAGAAGAGCCAACTCACGTGTGCTCTCAAAGCGGTGTTGCTGACTAGTGATGGGGTCTTTAAACTCAATAGCACGTGCTAGCAACTGTAAAGGCTCGCTAAAGTCGTCAGCCGCTCGCATCGGTGCCATCTCAGGATAAAAGTCATCATGGCAAATCGGCATACCGAGCGCATTCATATGCACTCTCAATTGATGCTTACGACCACTCAAGGGCTCCAGAGCGTAGTGAGATAAGCGCTGACCCCGCTGCAAACAACTAATCTTTGTTTCACTATTACTTGGCTTATCAACTTCCATCATAGTGAAATATTGTGGGCTTTTGACTAGGTGACTTTGATAAACCAGAGGAAACTCTAAGCCTTCAACTGTAGGAGCAATCGCTTCATAGTACTTATCAACTTGACGGCTTTGAAAAAGCAACTGATAAGCACCACGGTCCTCCGCTCTTAGGCTAAAAAGTAACACACCAGCTGTTTCCCGATCCAGACGATGTATAGGTGAAATTTCGGCTAAGCCAAACTGCTTGCGAAGACGTGACAAAGCCGTTTCGTGCACATAACGTCCACCCGGAATACTCGCTAAAAAATGCGGTTTATCAACCACTAATAAGTGCTTATCCTGATATAGGATAGTCTGCTCAAAAGGTACTTTAACCTCATCAGGTACCTCACGGTAATACCATAACCAGCTATCAGGTACAAAAGCACTATCTAAAGAATAAGGCTCACCCTCTGCATTGACCATCTCACCAGCAACTAATCGTGCTTTAATGATCTCGGCAGACATAAAAGGAAAGCGCTCAAGCAAGAAGCTCAGCAGATCAGGCCATTGACCATCACGAGGCAGGTAAACACGACTGGCATTCACGCCACCCCGCATGGGCAATGGTGCTTTCATAAATAATTCGAGTAATTAATCCACTAAATCGTAACCGGCTTCATCTAAAGCCGCACGAATTGTCTCAATATCAATCTCAGTAGCTGAGGTAATAGTTGCACCGGCTTTTTCTAGACTAACTTCAACCCGCTCAACGCCGTTGATTTCAGAAAGGGCCTCGTTAACATGCTTAACGCAGTTATTGCATGACATGCCATCAACACGAACAAACTTTTCTTGCATAATTCTCTCCCAATTTAATACATAAACTAATTAACCCGAGCGACTCGACACTCATTTTGACCATCTTCCTCGCCGGCTTTGAGAATCGTGCCATCAAGGGCACTAACTCCACGTAATCCAACTGAATAAGCCTCAAAACCCATTCGTTCAAAGTGCGGACTATAGTCATAAACGTCATGATGATGACCATGAAAGACTGCACTGACACCCATTTGTCTTGCTAAGCGGTCAATCACTGCAAAACCAAAGCGATTACAGGAGGGAGCCTCATGACTGACTAAAATATCGGCCTTAAGACAGCGCAAGGCCATATAAGTCTCAGGGAAAATCGAGCTGCGATTGCGTAAAGACACCCCATCACGCCATAACTGCCGCGGATGGGCGTCACTGATGTAGTCCTCGTGCGAGAAGTAATTCCAGCACTCAGCTGTAGGGTGCCAAACCTTGCCCCTGAACACACCACCTAAACCGGCAATGCGCAAACCGGCAATATCGACTACACGGCCATCAAGATTAAAATCTGCTAATTCAGAACCATAGAGATTATCGTAAAAATGCTCTTTGTCCGTGTCATGATTACCATGAATCCACCAGACCTCCGTCAACTGCCTAAGCTCAGAAAACATCTCATGCAAGGG
>JAAYRZ010000106.1 GCA_012518515.1 Alcaligenaceae bacterium | reverse complement strand
TCAAAACGCATTTGATAACCAAAATGTGAACGTGTGCCAGTGCCTGTGCGGTCTGACTTATCAACGCCTTGTTCAAAAACAAAACGCATCATATCTTCATATTGCTGTGAACTCATATCTTAAACCTCCTCAATACGATAGGAGTGAGTAACTTCAGCGGTTTTATTGAGCATGGCAATGGCTGAGCAATACTTTTCATGGCTTAAATTAATCGCCCGTTCGACCACATTGTCTTGGAGGTTACGGCCACTGATGATGAATTCAAAATGAATTTTGGTAAATACTTTGGGTTCGGTGTCAGCGCGCTCCGATGTGATGTTTAAACGGCAGCGACGAATGTCTTTGCGACCGCGTTGCAAAATCATCACAACATCATAAGCAGAGCAAGCACCTGCACCGCTTAGGAGGGTTTCCATAGGGCGAGGGGCGAGGTTATTACCGCCCCCATCGGGAGGTCCGTCAATAGTAAGTGTGTGACCACTGCCTGTACTGCATACAAACAACATGCCTTCTGGGCCATTCCATTCGACTGAGCATTGCATATAATCTTCCTCGATACTTTTTAAGTATTATTTTTGATGAACTATTTAATTAAAATTAACTCAATCATTATATATAACAAAACACTTTAAAACGAGGTGCTTTAAGAGCCTCGGCTACTCTAGCTTTAGCACAGTCAAGTTTTAGAAATATCATTAAGATGACAATTGGGCGAGCTTGTGTATAAAAAAGATAAATTAGCTCTTTTTTGTCGTTTTATAAGGCGATAACTCAAAAATATTGTTGTTTAAATGATAAAAAAACAACAAATTACTTCTTTATTAGGGTTTTCATTAGTTTTTTCTTGCGGCGCAATAAAATCTTTGATACTATGAATTTGTTGTCGGGTTGATAGGGTTTCTACTTATTCAACTCGCAGGAATTTAAATTATAGCTTTTGAATTTGTCTCCTCATATTGAGAGCTTTAATTTATACAGATGTCTCCTCCACCCTCCTCCTTTGGTGGATTTGCCCGGAATCTTTATGGTTCCGGGTTTTTTTTTGGAAAATCACTTAATCTGCGCTATACAAAGATATAAAGGTTGGGCAGGCCGGATTCTAAATCAGTTTACTTTCTTTTGTTTGAATGAATTAAGTGATAAATTGCATAAGTGACTAGGCTTATGACGGTCACATTAATTATTGAGCCTGTTAAAAAATATAGATCAGTGAGTGTTTCTTGACCACAGTAGCTTTGGGTTGGTTTGCAAATTGAAAAAAGAAAAAATACAAACCACTCAGGGTAGATAGGAAAAATTTCCTCATACCGTATCCATAAAAACATATGGGTTATTACGGCCGCTATAAACAGTAGTGATTTTAGGAAAATAGTCATTGTTTTGTTTACGAGACAACCACGGTACCGTAAGAATAATTACTCTTATATTTTAAATTTAATTAAAAATAATATTGTATTTTTTTTCAGTTTCAACTAGATGACAAGTTTGTTTCTTTCGTAAGTCTTTAAATATAAAGCTTGCTTATAAACCTTGCTAATTATTTGAACCTCGAAACTGGGCTAAACTTCAGACTCAAAACTAAGAATAGAACATTACTGTTGCAAATTTAAATAGATGTTAACCCTTTTTAAATTGTAAACTTGATAGACTTGCTGATTACGGGGCTCGACGGCAGAAAGGGCTCTTGTCAGCTGGTTCTTAACTTATTGTTTTAAGCGCTTAATATTATCAATACTTTTTTAGAGTAGAAACGTTGTGACAGATGCTTGGCAGTATCTCCTGATTTGTATCGTAGCTTTCTCGGTCGGTGGTCTTATCATCGCTTCCGAGCGTTGGCATGGGCGTTTTACCGGTGATTCGGATTTAAGTAAACCTCAGGCTTCACATACAAGATCAACTCCTCGAATCGGTGGTTTGGCCGTATTTGCCGGTACTTTGGCCGGTCTTTTAGCGTTGGGTAAACCGGATAATACAACCTTAAATTGGTTCTGGCCGGCGTTATTTGTGGCTGCCATGCCGGTTTTTGTAGCAGGTATTTTAGAGGATATAACTAAAGACATAGGTGCAGGTAAGCGCCTGTTGGCTGCTTTTGCCTCAGCTGCTATTGCTTGGTGGCTCTTGGGCGGGGTCTCGCGTGTCGGTTTCCCATGGTTTGACATGATTTTGAGTTATTGGCCAGTGTCCTTGTTATTTACAATGGTGGCAGTGGGTGGCTGTACTCATGCCATGAATCTGATTGACGGGATGAATGGTCTAGCCGGTATGGTGTCCTGTTTGATCGCGATTTCTTTAGCTTTGGTCGCATATCAGGTTAATGACATGGCGATTTTTGCGATTGCATTAGCGATGGCCTCAGCGATCGTGGGTTTTTTAGTCTGGAACTTTCCTTTTGGCCGTGTGTTTTTAGGCGATGGTGGTGCTTATTTTATTGGTTTTATACTGGCTGAGTTAGCGGTGCAGTTGGTTGCACGTAACCCATCAGTATCACCTTTTTATGCCATTGCTGTATTGTTTTATCCGGTGTTTGAAACCATGTTTTCAATCTGGCGTCGTCGCTTTATTCGCAAAGTGAGAGTAGATCAGCCGGATGCGCTACATTTGCATCAATTGATTTTTAGACGTTTGGTTCGCGTGACTTTTAGTCGTGATAGGCGTCATCGGGTACCGGCTTTGTGTAACGCGCTTACTTCACCTTATTTATGGATTCTTTGCTTGATTGGCTTAGTGCCAGCCACTATTTTTTGGGATAACTCGTGGCTGTTATGCCTTTCTATGCTGGTATTTTCAAGTTTGTATTTATGGTTGTATTCACGTTTAGTTAATTGGCGTTGCCCGCGTTGGCTATTATTACCATCGGTGTTTAGTCGCAGATAGTAATTGAATTACAATCAAATTGTTTAGATAAAAAATGTTAGGAGTTGGCTTTGAAGCTAGAGGATATTAAATTAGCAGTTATTGGCTTGGGTTATGTTGGTCTACCATTAGCGGTAGAGTTTGCCAAAAAGCGTTCCGTCATTGGTTTTGATATCAATCAGCAGCGTGTTGAGGAGTTGCAGGGGGGCGAGGATCATACCTTGGAGGTAGAGCCAGAAGATCTTAAGGCTGCTAAGCACCTTAGCTACACAGCCAATACCAAGGATTTACTTGAGGCCAATACCTTTATTGTGACAGTGCCTACGCCTATTGATGAGTATAAGCGTCCTGATTTGACACCTCTGCTTAAGGCCTCTGAGATGCTCGGTAAGGTCCTTAAAAAAGGCGATATCGTAATTTATGAATCTACTGTTTATCCGGGTGCTACTGAGGATGATTGTGTGCCGGTATTAGAGCAGTTTTCAGGATTGAAATTTAATCAGGATTTTTTTGTAGGCTATAGCCCTGAACGGATTAATCCTGGTGATAAAGAGCGTCGTGTGACTAACATCACTAAGGTAACCGCGGGGTCTACGCCTGAGGCTGCTGAGCTGATTGATGAGTTATATCAACAAATTATTACCGCAGGTACGCATAAGGCGGCTAGTATTAAGGTGGCAGAGGCTGCCAAGGTGATTGAAAATACTCAGCGTGATGTCAATATTGCCTTGATTAATGAATTAGCCATCATCTTTAACCGTTTAGGTATTGATACGCAAGCGGTGCTTGAGGCTGCTGGTACTAAGTGGAATTTCTTGCCATTCCGTCCAGGTTTGGTAGGCGGTCATTGTATCGGGGTTGATCCTTATTATTTGACACACAAGGCTCAATCTATTGGTTATCACCCAGAAATTGTGTTGGCTGGTCGACGTTTAAATGACGGGATGGGTACTTATGTGGTGGCTCAACTGATTAAAGCGATGACTAAAAAGCGTATTCAAGTTCAGGAATCACGAATTTTGGTGATGGGTTTGGCCTTTAAAGAAAACTGTCCGGATCTGCGTAATACTCGAGTGGTGGATATTATTCATGAGTTAGGCGAATACAATATTAATGTTGATGTATACGATCCTTGGGTAGACCCTGAGGAGTGCGAGCGTGAGTACGGAATCAAGCCGATACAGCAGGTCGAAGAGGGTGCTTATGATGCCGTTATTATTGCGGTAGCACATCAGCAGTTTGTTGAGATGGGGATTGACAAGATTCGCGCCATTGGTAAGCAGGAGCATGTGCTTTACGATCTCAAATACGTCTTTAATGCCGAAGAAGCAGATATTCGTCTCTAGGTTGACCCATTAATTTATTCCTTTTAAGAAGTTTTTTATGACTACTAAGTTTGAACAAGTTAAGCAACAATTAATAGCTCAGCCAAAGACTTGGCTAGTAACTGGTTGTGCTGGATTTATTGGATCTAATCTTTTAGAGTTTCTATTGAAGCATGAGCAAAAGGTGGTAGGTTTAGATAACTTTGCTACTGGTTTTCAGCATAACTTGGATGAGGTGCAAGGCGTAGTTAGTGCTGAGCAATGGTCAAGGTTCCGCTTCATTGAGGGTGATATCCGTGATTTGAAGGTTTGCCAGGAAGCGGTAAAGGGGGTGAGCTATGTGTTGCATCAAGCAGCCTTAGGGTCTGTGCCTCGTTCTTTGAATGATCCAATCACTACTAATGCGGTGAATATTGACGGCTTTCTGAATATGATGGTGGCGAGTCGTGATGAAGAGGTTGAGTCATTTGTATTTGCGGCGTCAAGTTCAACTTATGGTGACCATCCGGATTTGCCAAAACAAGAACCGAAGATTGGCAATCCCTTATCTCCCTATGCGGTGACTAAATATGTTAATGAGCTGTATGCGCGTGTTTTTGCTTTAAATTATGGCTTTAAGTCCATCGGTTTACGTTATTTTAATGTCTTTGGTAAGCGTCAGACACCTAATGGTGCATATGCTGCGGTGATTCCCAAATGGACTGGTTCAATGATTCACCATGAGGATGTGATTATTAATGGTGATGGTGAGACTAGCAGGGACTTTTGTTATATAGAAAACACAGTTCAAGCCAATATTCTCAGTGCTTTACAAATGCCTGAGTCTGGATTTGAAGTTTACAACGTGGCCTTAAATCATCGAACATCGCTTAATGAGCTCTTTACTTTTCTAAATGAGCTATTAGCAGAAAATGGTGTGAATTACGATAAAGAAGCCATTTATCAGGATTTTAGAGCGGGTGATGTGCGCCACTCTCAAGCCGATATCACTAAGATTACTGAACAGCTAGGCTATGAACCCGCTTATACTATTCGAGAGGGATTAGCTGAAGCCATGCCTTGGTATATTAATTTTTTAAAGTAAACAAAGCGTGAGTTTTAAACGTTTTAAAGCCCTTGATGGGGATCACCTACGCATTGCCAAAGGTGCCTTACGAGTGGCTTTTTTTCTGTTCATTGGGAAAATAGCCGGCGCTCTAAAAGAGATTGCAGTTGCTAATCGTTACGGTGTGAGTGAAGTGGTAGATGCTTATCAATTCACGATGACCATGAGTACTTGGCTGCCTGTCACTTTAGTTGGTGTTTTTTCCATTGTGCTGATTCCGAGTTTTGTCAAACTACGGCAAGATAGCGTGGGAGAGCAGAAACGTTTTATTTCTCAAACTGAAGGACTGTTGCTGTTAATCGGCGTATTGCTCAGTGCGCTAACATTTTTTCTCTGGCCATGGGTGTTGGAGCATGCGGCTGCCGGATTTAGTCCGGAAGCAAAAGCCATTAGTCAGACGCTGATTTATGGCTTTGCTCCAACGGTGCTACTGATTTTATTAATCGGCTTGAGTATGTCACGGCTTCGGGCGCGTGAGCGTCATATTAATACGCTGCTTGAGAGCTTGCCTGCTCTGTTTATACTGCTATGGATTTTAGCTAGTCCCGGAGATACAACGGTTATGCCGTTGTTGTGGGGTACCCTGATTGGCTATATTGTGCAGACTATTGCATTACAGGTTTTAGCGTTTCGGGCTGAACCAGATAAGCAATGGATCAAGCCAACGCTCAGTTTTTCATCACCTTATTGGGCCGCAGTGATTAGTGCGGCTGGGGTGATGTTAATTGGACAAGTTGCCATGAGTTTTGTGGGGCCACTGGATCAAATGATTGCTGCCCGTTTGGGTGACAATGCTAATGCGACCTTAGGTTATGCGGCTCGTGTGCTGTCATTGATTATTGGTTTAGGTGCCGCCTCTGTCGGTCGTGCAGCTTTACCAGTGTTAGCGGATATACAGGCTCAGGGTGAGTATGTGCGAGCACGCAGTGTGGCCATTAAGTGGGCGATGGGGATGCTAGGACTCGGTGTTCTAGTTGTGTTGCTACTTTGGGTGCTTAGTCCATGGATTGTTCAGATATTATTTGAACGGGGTGCTTTTAGTGCGGACAATACCGCTTCGGTCACCTCGGTGATGCGTTATGGCTTATTACAGCTACCTTTTTATTTTGGTGTTTTGATTTTAGTTCAACTGATGGCTAGTCAAAATAGCTATACTTTGATGGCAATTATAGCGGTCGCAAATTTTGTTTTAAAGGCTTGTTTGAGTCTTTTCTTGGCGCCGATTATGGGCGCAGAGGGTATTATGTTAGCGACTAGCTTGATGTATTTACTCTCTTTTACATGCTACTTGGTGGCTGTAATTGCTATTAAACCAGGATTTAAAAAAATCTAAGACCAAGCGGCTTGACATGGTCAAGCCCCGATAAATTTCTTAAAATTACAATAAGCTTGGCTTAATTTCAACAGGTTTTATGTTAAATAATCAATCAAATAGTCGCATTCTTCTTTATATTCCTTCGCTACGAGGTGGCGGGGCAGAGCGCGTTGCTGTTGACCTAGCGCGACGTTGGGTCTACGATGACCATGAGATCATTCTCCTAACTCAGTCAGACGCTTCTACTGATGCTTATCAACTGGATTCACGGGTACAGAGAGTGAGTCTGGGCACCTTTGGTAAAACCGGTTTTTTTGGGCATTTGACTCAGGTGCTTCGCTTACGCCGTGAGATGAGACGCTATCGACCTGATGTGGTGGTGTCTTTTATGACCTCCGCTTCTGTTTTTGCCATTATTGCTAGTATTGCTTTGCCTTGTAAAGTGATTGTTACTGAGCATGCTTATCCACCTTTTCAAAAACTATCTAAGTCGTGGCAGCGTCTACGCAAGTTTTTTTACCCTAAGGCTGCCCAAGTAGTTACTCTTACTCAAGCAACGGCTGATTTTTTAAAAAAAGAAATACCTAACGCCAACTTTAGCGTGATTCCTAATGCGGTGCACTGGCCACTTGATGAGCATAAGCCAAGAGTTCAAATGCATAAAAGCGAGGGCAAGAAATGGTTGTTAGGAGTTGGTCGTTTACAG
>JAAYRZ010000007.1 GCA_012518515.1 Alcaligenaceae bacterium | reverse complement strand
TGCAAAGATTGCAAAATAATTAGCAATAAACCAAGACATATATAATTTTTTAAGTTATAATGTTAGGCTTGGGTGGTGTTCTCATGCATTTAGAACATCACCTTGCCTTAAACAAGGCAAAAACCATATCTAGGGGTATAGCTCAATTGGCAGAGCGTCGGTCTCCAAAACCGAAGGTTGTAGGTTCGATTCCTACTGCCCCTGCCAAATAGTGAAGTAACTGCAAGAAGCGGTACTAATAAGATGTCAAACACAAATATAACAACCGTTGCCAATACAGGCGACAGAATCAAAATTGCTTTAGCGATACTGGTCGTTGCGATCGGTATTTTTGCGTATTCATATCTATCTGATTTGAATATTTACGCACGTGTGGGCGTTTTTGTCGGTAGTTTGGCTTTAGCTGGAATTTTAGTTTGGCTTAGCGATTTAGGTAAGCGTTCCTTGGGCTTTGTCTCCGCCTCATACAATGAGATGAAGCGAGTGGTATGGCCGAGCCGCAATGAAGTTCTTCAGATGACAGGCATTGTTTTTGCTTTTGTCTTTGCAATGGCAATCTTCTTATGGATTGCTGATAGCTTAATCGACTGGATTCTGTACGGTATATTTCTAGGTTGGAAATAGGGAGAGCTAGTGAGTAAGCGTTGGTATATACTTCATGTTTTTTCAAGCATGGAGAAAAGAGTTCAGAAGAGCTTACAAGAAAGAATTGCTGAAGCAGGCTTAGAAGACTACTTTGGTCGAATTTTAGTTCCTTCTGAAGAAGTCATGGAAAGTCGTGCAGGTCAAAAATCAATTTCTGAGCGTCGCATTTTTCCAGGCTATGTTTTTGTTGAGATGGAATTAACTGATGAAACTTGGCACTTAGTGAAAAGTACAAATCGGGTGACAGGATTCTTAGGTGGTACGGGTAATCGTCCCACACCTATTTCAGAACAAGAAGTTAATAAGATTTTATCTCAAATCGAGGAAGGTGGTGAGAAACCACGTCCTAAAGTTTTATTCGAAGTTGGCGAGATGCTACGTGTCAAAGAAGGTCCATTTGCAGACTTTAATGGCACAGTAGAAGCGGTTAACTACGAACGCAGCAAGGTACAGGTAAACGTAACGATTTTTGGTCGTATTACACCTGTTGAGCTGGATTTTAGTCAAGTAGAAAAAGCTTAATTTTAAACAATTAGGTTTTATTACTTTTAATAATAACCATGGGGAGCTTTAACAAGCGTTTGCACCCATTAGGAGTATCTCATGGCAAAGAAAATTGCTGGCTTTATTAAGCTACAAGTGCCTGCCGGTAAAGCAAACCCGGCACCTCCGATTGGCCCAGCATTAGGTCAACGCGGACTTAACATCATGGAATTCTGTAAAGCTTTCAACGCCCAAACTCAGGGTGTAGAACCAGGCTTACCGATTCCTGTAGTGATTACTGCTTATGCAGATAAGTCATTCACCTTCATCATGAAAACCCCGCCTGCAACTATTCTTATTAAGAAAGCTGCTGGTGTTCAAAAGGGTTCTGAGCGTCCTAACTTGAATAAAGTTGGTAAATTGACTCGTGCTCAATTAGAAGAAATTGCTAAAACTAAAGAGCCGGATTTAACCGCAGCTGACCTTGATGCTGCAGTTCGTACAATTGCTGGTAGCGCCCGCAGTATGGGTATTGAAGTTGAGGGTGTAATCTAATGGCTAAAGTATCTAAGCGTCTACGCGCTCTTCGTGAAAAAATTGATACTAATAAGTTATACGCATTAGACGAAGCATTAAGCTTAGTAAAAGAAACAGCAACTGCTAAGTTTGATGAGTCTATTGATGTAGCTATTCAATTAGGTATCGATGCTAAAAAATCTGACCAATTAGTTCGTGGTTCTGTTGTATTACCAGCAGGTACTGGTAAATCAGTACGTGTTGCGGTATTTACTCAGGGCGATAATGCAGATGCTGCTAAAGAAGCAGGTGCAGATATCGTTGGTATGGAAGACTTAGCTGAACAAGTAAAAGCTGGTAATCTTGATTTTGATATCGTTATTGCATCTCCAGATGCGATGCGTGTTGTTGGTGCTTTAGGTCAGATTTTAGGCCCACGTGGTTTAATGCCTAACCCTAAAGTTGGTACTGTGACCCCTGATGTTGCTACTGCTGTTAAAAATGCGAAAGCAGGTCAGGTTCAATACCGTACTGATAAATCCGGTATTATCCACACAACGATTGGTCGTGCTTCATTCGAAGTTGATCAATTAAAAGAAAACTTAAGTGCTTTAGTAGATGCTTTAAATAAAGCACGCCCGGCTTCTGCCAAAGGTGTATATCTACGTAAGGCAACCGTTTCATCTACTATGGGTGGCGGTGCAAAAGTTGAAGTTGCTACTTTAACAGCAGCTGCAACTGAGTAAAGAACTTTGGGCTGCGTCAGCCATGATGGGACTTCTAAAAGTTCAACATCATAATCGGCGCTGCTGTCAAAGACCGTTGGAGTTTTTAGGCTTTTTCAGATAAAAACTTAAAATTATTTATCCAACGTAGACGGCGTCCCACCGGAAGAATTCAATTTAGAACTCTGCCCTGGTACGCCGCATATGGATGACGCAAAGGGATTTCCTCCCACCGCGTCTTTTGATGGAGTGTTCAACCGTGAGTCTCAATCGTAATGAGAAAGCTGCAGTAATTGAAGAAGTTTCTGGCCAATTGGCTGAAGCTCAATCAGTCGTTGTAGCTGAGTATCGTGGTATTGATGTCGGCTCTATCACCGTATTGCGCAAAACTGCACGTGAACAAGGTGTTTACCTGCGTGTATTAAAAAACACATTAGTACGTCGTTCGCTTACTGATACACCTTTTGAGGGTATTAGTGAGCAATTAACTGGTCCATTACTATACGCAATTAGTTCTGATCCAGTAG
Organism: Alcaligenaceae bacterium; assembly: GCA_012518515.1. Taxonomy (GTDB): domain Bacteria; phylum Pseudomonadota; class Gammaproteobacteria; order Burkholderiales; family Burkholderiaceae_B; genus Oligella. The sequence goes on along the minus strand of JAAYRZ010000007.1, from coordinate 759 downwards.
CGGCTGCTAAAGTATTGTCCGATTTCGCCAAAACTAACGACAAGCTAGTACTTAAAGCCGGTGCTTTACCGGGTAGTGTACTAGATGTTGAAGGTGTTAAGGCCTTAGCTAAAATGCCTTCTCGTGAAGAGCTATTGGCTAAACTATTGGGCACTATGCAAGCACCTGTTGCGAAGTTTGTGCGTACGCTTAACGAGGTTCCTTCTAAATTCGTTCGCGGCTTGGCTGCGGTTCGTGACCAAAAAGAATCTGCTTAATTTACCAACGCAATTAATGGCGTTTTAAAGCAGAGTTCAATTTGTCACTGACAGATTTAGGAAATTCGTCGATAGAATCGATATAAAACCAGGCATATATATTTTAAATTTTTGGAGTTCAAAATGGCTTTATCAAAAGCAGATATCTTAGAAGCAATTGCTAACATGAGCGTGTTAGAGTTGTCTGAGTTAATTACTGAAATGGAAGAGAAGTTCGGCGTATCAGCTGCAGCTGCTGCTGTTGCTGTTGCTGCTCCTGCTGCTGGTGGCGACGCTGGCGCAGCTGCTGCTGAGCAAACTGAGTTCACCGTATTCTTAGCTGAAGTTGGTGCATCTAAAGTTAACGTAATTAAAGCAGTTCGCGAAATCACTGGCTTAGGCTTAAAAGAAGCTAAAGACTTAGTTGATAACGCACCTAAAGAAATTAAAGAAGGCTTAGACAAAGCAGCTGCAGAAGAAGCGCAGAAGAAGCTAGAAGAAGCTGGTGCTAAAGTAGAACTTA
>JAAYRZ010000105.1 GCA_012518515.1 Alcaligenaceae bacterium | reverse complement strand
TCAACCGGAGAACCTTTGGCTTTTTCACGAATCGCCATGTAATCGACCAATACACCATAAGGCTTAGCACCTGAAGCAATAGCAGTCAATACACTACCGTTACCTTGTTGAGGCGCCATGCCATTTGCTTTTAAATCTTTATAATAGTCCCAGCCAAAATCATTGTTAGTAGTTAAGGCGGATAAGTGAATCAGGGCTGCACCTGAATATAGTGGGCTTGGCATAGCAGCTAAGTCTTGGTATTCAGAGCTGAGTAAATCTTTCCAAGAAGTTGGTTTATTAGGTGCTTCTGAATGATAGGCAATACCTGTAGTAATTAACTTGGTACCGTAGTAGTAACCTTCATCATCATAGAGTGAAGGATCGTAATGCTCTTTTTCAGGGGAATCATAAGCTGCTAGTAATTCTTCTTTTTTTAATTGCTCTAGCGTCACGCTATCAGCGATTAGGAGTAGGTCAGGTTTAACTACGCCCGCCGCTAATTCAGCACGGAATTTAGTCATCAGCTTAGTCGTGCCGTCACGAACCCATTCGACCTTAACACCGGGATTAGCCTTTTCAAAAGCCTCTACCGTCATTTGTGCGTCATTAACCGGTTGCGATGTATATAAGACAAGATCCTGTGCTTGAGTTAGGCCTGCAAAGCTAAGACTCAACCCAGCAAAAATTAAGGTTTTCTTCAACATGATGATCCACTTTTTATAGAGGTAAAAAGTCAGTCTAGTGCAAGAATGTTGCATGATTGTGACAGGGGAGGTGAGTCATCGAGTAGCTAAGCTAGGGGAGGTGTTTGGCAGGGAAATGCTGCTTTCATCCTTAAGTCATTTATTAGATTATGGATTTTTTATAGGAGGCAAAAGCAGCCATTTATTTATTTGAAGTTAATACTAATACTTTGTCAGAGATGCTTATAAACCAGTTTGACGCTTGACGGCATCCTCATGGAGTGACTCACTAAGCTGATCGACAATGATGGCCCAGGCACCATCACTCGCTAGTTTTTCTGTGATAAATTGACGCTGTGCTTCAGTCCAGAAAGGAGCATCAGCGATATCAACGTCAGCTTCTAGCTGATGCTTACCGATAAACTCGGCAATTGCTTCTTCGCTAGCATCTAAGCCTAATTGTAAAAATAGATTGGTCATACGAGGGATAGCAGTCATGAGGACCTCCTTATGATTAAATATTATCTAATGTTAAAGAATAGCTTAGCTTAAGCTGCTAGAGAAGTCCATTTTGTCCTGATTAGCATTTAATACTATTACGGAGGCAGGTGATGTGTGCTAAAGATTTTTTAACTAGGCCAACGCGTCATTAAAATGTCAAAAACTATTGTTTTAATTAAATTTCTGAGATTTTTGGTGGATGAGTCGTTTACAACATGACCTTACAAATGAATAGACTTAATCGCTTTGCTCTATTAGTCAGTTGCTTATTAGGATTAAGCCAAACAGTGGTTTATGCTCAAGATGAAAACCACAGAGGCCCGCACGCGGCTGAACGCACGTACGCACAAAACTTCAAAGACATGGTCTTTGCCCATTGCTTGGCGGAGGCGTATGACGATGATAAGCAGACGGTCAGGGATCTTGCTAGTAGCCATGCTGCCTTAATTGATTGGATTTATTTTGATATGGATAAGGCGCCAGAAGTAGTTGCAGATTTGGTGCAGAGGTATTTGTCGCTAGACTATACAAATCCTTTTGCTGAGCATGAGGCGCCAGGTTTACGCTTTGATTTTTTAAAATGCCTAGATCTTTATCATAGTGATGAGTTGGAGGAGTTAACTCATGAGATGGTGCCAGAGCCCGAGAGTAGTATTCGTTGATATCGAGTTGTGTTAGGTATTTGTTCACGCCACAACTCGATAATCCCTAAACTGGGTAATTAATTCGCCCAGAAATCAGTTGCTGCATTAACCACAGGCTTAACGATTTCACGTCTAATCGCAAAATCACCAAAGCTTTCACCAACTTCACGTGCCTCAGACCAATCTTTAACCCAACCATCAATGATGCCGATAATTTCATCGGTGGCGATGTTTTCCTTGTAAAGTTTAGGAATACGGGTACCGATGAGGTTACCACCGACATGAAGGTTATAGCGACCAGGAGCTTTGCCCACTAAGGCGATTTCTGCTAACATGGCGCGCCCACAACCGTTAGGGCAGCCAGTAATACGGGTAATAATCGTTTCATCTTCAACCCCATGTTTGGCCATAATCTCGTCTAAGGTATCAACAAAACTTGGCAAAAATCGTTCCGCTTCAGCCATCGCTAGAGGACAAGTAGGTAAGGACACACAGGCCATCGCTTGTTTACGCAAAGGGGTGATGCTATCAACAATCAAGGCATGGTCACGGGCGATTTTCTCGATTTTCTTTTTCTGACTAGTCGGGACATTGGCCACAATGATATTTTGGTTGGCAGTTAAGCGGAAATCACCTTTATGGATCTCAGCAATTTTGCGCACACCTGTCTTTAGAGGGCGACCTGGGTAGTCTAGTAGGCGACCGTTTTCAATAAATAGCGTGAGGTGCCATTTCTTATCGATGCCTTCAACCCAACCAATGCGGTCACCACGACTGATGAACTCATAAGGGCGAGTTGCTTCGAAGGTGATACCTGCGCGTGTAGCAACTTCTTCAATAAAGCGCTCAAGACCAACACGCTGAATGGTGTAACGTGTTTTGGCGTTTTTACGATCGGTGCGGTTACCCCAGTCTCGTTGTGTGGTGACTACTGCTTCAGCCACTTTTAAGACATCATCTAACTTTACAAAACCAAACTCATAGGCTAACTCAGGGAAGGTTTTTGTATTACCGTGTTCAAAGGATAAACCACCGCCTACTAAGACGTTAAAACCGACTAACTTGCCTTCTTCGCCAATCGCGATAAAGTTTAAGTCGTTCGCGTGAAGATCTACATCATTATGTGGAGGAATTACGACTGCTGTTTTAAATTTGCGCGGTAAGTAGGTTTTACCTAAAATCGGCTCAGTCGGATCGGTGGCTTCTTTGGTTATAGGTTTTGTGTGCTCAGTACTAAAGAGTTTTTCACCATCTAACCAGATATCAGCATAGGCGTTGGTTTTGGGTAATAAGTGCTCAGAAATCTTTTTAGCCCACTCATAAGCTTCTTCATGTAAAGAGCTTTCTACCGGGTTAGAAGTACATAACACGTTACGGTTAACGTCACCAGCAGTTGCTAGAGAGTCTAAGCCCAATTCGTGTAACCATTGATGCATTGGTTTAATATCATCTTTAAGTACGCCGTGAAACTGGAAGGTCTGACGGTTAGTGATACGAATACTGCCGTAATCGGTGTGTTCGGTCGCAAACTTGTCAATACCTAGCCATTGCTGAGGAGTGATGATACCGCCAGGTAAACGGCAGCGTAACATGACGTTTTTCTTGGGCTCTAATTTACTCTCAACACGAGAGGCACGGATGTCACGATCATCTTGTTCGTACATGCCGTGGAAGCGAATTAACTGGAAGTTATCACCTCTAAAGCCACCGGTTAAACCGTCCTGTAAATCAGTAGCAATACCACCTCTTAAATAGTCACTTTGACCTTTAAGACGTTCGTTGTCTGAGAGAGGGCCATCTACTGCCAAGCTCTCGTCGTTTTTTAGATTATCTTTACTCATTATTTAAATCCTGAAATTCTGTCGGGCTGAACTAATAAACATCTCGTTGATAGCGTTTTTCTTCACGTAACTCGTCTAAGTAGTCTTCTGCATCTTCTACAGACAGCTTGCCTTCTTTGCTAATAATGTCAATTAAGGTGTTTTCAACGTCTTTAGCCATGCGATTAGCATCACCACATAAGTAAATGTGAGCACCTTCTTGGAGCCATTGCCAAACGTCTTGACTGCGTTGGGCTAGCTTGTGCTGTACGTATTCTTTTTTGTCACCTTGGCGAGACCAAGCAAAATCATACTTAGGTAAAAAGCCAGCTTGGTGGGATTGAATCCATTCGCTTTGGTACAAAAAGTCTTCTGTAAAGCGTTGATTACCAAAAATTAACCAGTTTTTACCTTTTTCACCTTTGGCTTGACGATCTTGTACAAAGGCTCTAAAAGGGGCAATGCCGGTACCGGCGCCAATCATGATGATTGGGGTGTCACCATTCTCAGGAAGGCGGAAACTGCGGTTTGGTTCAATAAAGATTTTGACGTCATCGCCTTCTTCAATATGATCGGCTAAGAAACCGCTCGCCGCACCTTGGTAGTCTTTGTCGTCTTTGCCGTAACGCACAGTTCTTACCGTAAGATGAACTTCATCATCGACTTCTTCTTGAGAGCTGGCAATGGAGTACATTCTGGGTGCGAGTGGTCTAAATAAATCATGTAGCTGCTGCGCACCTAAACTGACTGGATGATCAGAGATGATAAATACGGGCGGACGGTCTTGTATGTATTCAGTAAGAGCGGTCGAGTCATCCACAATGGCATCTAAGTCATGATTGCCATCAGCGGCCAAATAGCCAGCATAAGCACGGACAAACTGCGGTGTTGTTTCAGTAATATCCAGATGCTCGATTAATGCCTTTTTAATCGTTACTTCAGAGCCGCTAGCTAGTTTTACTTTATCTGCAGGATTAACTTTTGTGTGCTTGATAAGTTCATCAACCATGCTTTCAGCATTGAGAAAGTAAACCCCTAAAGAGTCACCCGCTTCGTAAGTAATGCCAGAATCTCCCAAATCAATTTCATAGTGAATGACTTCATTGGCATTTTCAGTGGTAATGCGTTGCTTGGTGATTAGCTCAGCGGTATAAGGGTTAGTTTTGCTGTAGGCGTTAGCGGTAGTTGTGGTTGCTACCACATCTGTTGCTGCTCCATTAGCTGTAATAGACGTAGGCGTATCAACAATGAGTGTCTTTAAGTTGGCAGCAATATCGTCGCGCCACTGATCGGCTTGAGCGTTGAAGTCTAAATCACAATCAACACGATCAAATAAACGCTTAGCCCCTAATTTTTCAAATTGCTCATCAAAGTCTTTGGCAGCTTGGTTAAATTTAGGGTAACTAGAGTCGCCTAGTCCTAATACGGCAAAGCTGACACCACTTAAATCAGGTGCTTTTTTATGGAAAATAAACTTATATAAAGGTACCGCTTCTTCCGGTGCTTCACCTTCACCTTGGGTGGATGTCACCAGTAAAACAATGTCTTCATCGACTAAGCTACGACTACGATAATCACCAGCTGAGGCAAGACTGACTTCCGCATTGATGCCTTGTAGTTGTTCGAATAATTTTTTTGCTACGGCTTGGGCATTACCTGTTTGAGAACAGGACAAGACGAGAACTCGTCTTTTTATTGCCGGTGTGGCTGCTTCAGCTGCTATATTGAGTGCGGCTGCTTCAACAGCGACACCATTAACACCATTAATTCCATTTGCGTTTTCTACGCCTTGTTGGCTGAGTGCCCAGCTATAACCCGAGATCCAAGCTAATTGGGTTGGATCTAGGGTGACTAATTGTTGAGCGATTTGAGGCAGGAGCTGAGTGTTATTATTTCCTGGCACTGGCTGTTGTGCTTGATCTAGCATGTGATGTTTACTCCTACTGATCTAATAACTGGTTAATCATGCCAGCCGCAACCGTATTATTTGTTGCTTCATCAATTAAAATAAAGGCGCCACTTAAGTGGTTTTTAGCATAAGGTGTTGCTGTAATAGCTTGTTGTAGCGATAGTTGAGCCTGGGCGATATCATTCATATCCAAATGCTGAATATGCTCTTCGCGACTCAAGTTATTCACATCCCAACGATACTCGAGAGTTTTTATCTTGGCGTAGACTGATTGATGACCATGCTTCAACCAGTAGCGTCGGGCTGGGTTGAGTGGCTTGTCATCCATCCAAGCAATATGGGCACGGATAGCACGACTAGCTTTGATTGTGTCATCAGCAGCTACGAAAGTATCACCACGAGAAACGTCAATATCGTCTTCTAAGGTGATGGTTAAAACCTGACCTGCATGAGCTTCTTCAAGGGCACCATCTGGACCAAAAATTTCTTTGATACGGCTACGCTGTCCATTAGGCTCAACACGTATTTCCTGACCAACTGCCAACTGACCAGCAACTAAGCGACCCTGATAACCACGGAAGTCATCTAAGGCACTGCCATCTTGACGGACAACTCGTTGCACAGGGAAGAGGCTGAGCTTGGATGCTGTCTCATCCTTGCTTTGTTGTCTGCTAGGTAGGCTCTCTAATAATGGCAATAGAGCAGGGCCTTGATACCAAGGAGTTTTCTCACTTTGTGTGACAATGTTTTCGCCGTGTAATGCAGAAATTGGGATAAATTGCGGTGTAACGGCTAAATTGATTTGCGTCGCTAGTTTTTTGTAGGCCTCAACAATTTTATTAAAAGCGCCGTTGTCATAACCTAATAAATCAAGCTTGTTAATCGCCACAATAATATTTGGAATGCCCAGTAATTTTAATAAGGCACTGTGTCTTTTACTTTGTCTTTGCAGTGTGACTTCGTCCTGACTTAAATCTAAGCGACTTGCGTCAATTAATACAATGGCTGCATCAGCGGTTGAAGCACCAGTCACCATATTGCGCGTGTATTGCTCGTGACCAGGCGTATCAGCCAGAATAAACTTGCGTTTTGGTGTGGCAAAATAACGATAAGCAACATCAATCGTGATGCCTTGTTCGCGTTCAGCGGCGAGTCCATCAGTCAATTGGGCAAAGTCTAGACCGTCATTATTGCGGTCATGACTTTTTTCAAGATGATCGACTTGATCGCTCATCAGGCTGTGACTATCGTATAAAAGACGACCAATTAGCGTGGATTTACCATCATCCACGCTGCCGGCCGTAATAAAACGTAAAAGAGAATTGGTAGACATAAATAAAAACCTTTAAAAACAAGATAAAGAAAGTAAAACGTTTGGTTTAGAAATAGCCAGCGCGTTTTCTTTCTTCCATGGCTACTTCGGAGACTTGGTCATCTAGACGAGTAGCTCGGCGTTCGGAAATGGTACTGCCTGCTGTTTCAGCAATGATTGCTGCTGTGGTAGCGGCTTCACTGGCGACTGGGCAGGTACATGAGATATCACCGACGGTTCTGAAACGAACTGAACGAGTCTCACTTTTTTCATCTTCGCGTTTGGGTGTTAAAGGTGTTACTGGGACTAATAAGCCGTTACGTGCAACGACTTCACGCTGATGAGCGAAATAAATAGGAGGTAGAGCCAGTTGTTCGCGCTCAATGTATTGCCAAATATCTAATTCAGTCCAGTTTGAAATTGGAAAGATGCGCATACTCTCGTCAGGGTGTAAGCGTGTGTTGTAGATATTCCATAGCTCGGGACGTTGAGCTTTAGGATCCCATTGACCAAACTCATCTCGGAAAGAGAAGATTCGCTCTTTGGCACGAGCTTTTTCTTCATCCCTGCGTGCGCCGCCCATCAAGGCATCAAAACCTTGCTCTTCAATGGTTTCTAGCAGGGTGACAGCTTGTGCTGCATTACGTGAATCGGTTTCACGACGTAATACCACAGTCCCTTTTTTGATGGAGTCTTCAACATGACCAATCACCAAGTCAGCATCCAGTCTTGCTGCAGTTTGATCACGGAACGTAATGACTTCTGGATAATTATGGCCGGTATCAATATGCAGTAGTTTGAAGGGTAGTCTTAACGGGCGATTCGGGATTTGAAAGGCTTTGACGGCTAGTGCAAGTAGCACAACAGAGTCTTTACCTCCGGAAAATAATAAGGCAGGGTTTTTAGCATCTGCGATAACTTCGCGGATGATATAAATTGATTCTGCTTCTAATTCATTTAAATGTTGGTTATCAATAAACATATAATTACAATCCAAGTGATTCTTTTTCTTTAATAGTGCTTGAGGTTTGGTGAAGGCCGCATTCTTTGCTGTCTTTGTTTTCCCACCACCAACGACCGGCACGAATGTCTTCGCTGAGTTTGATTGGGCGTGTACATGGTTCACAGCCAATACTCGGATAACCATTTTCATACAGTCGATTGACGGGTAAGTCATAGGTTTTTACGTAAGCCCAAACATCATCTTCCTCCCAAGCAAAAATAGGATTGAATTTGGCAATGTCTCGCTGCTCATCTTGTTCTTTGAGTGTCAGTTTGGTACGGGTTGATGATTGGCTTTGGCGCTGACCAGTGAGCCAAGCGTCGGCACCTTCTAGAGCGCGATTTAAGGGTTCGATCTTACGGATACTACAGCATAATTTGCGATGCTCCAGACTTTCATAAATAGAGCTAATACCATGATTCTCATCAAAATCACGGACCGCTTCAGCATCAGGAAAATACTCTTCAAGCTGCAAGTTTTTAAAACGTTCTTGTGCTTGTTGGAAGAGCTCTAAGGTTTCCTGATGCAGCTCGCCAGTATTTAAGGTAAAAACCTTAATAGGTAATTTAAGTCTATCAATGACCTCTGTAATCACCATATCTTCTACGGCGAGACTAGAGGCAAAGCGCACATCTGCGTAATTATCAGCAATGTCACGCAAATCACTTTCGAGTTGCTGCTTTAGTTTGCTCAATTGCCTAAAGGTGACATCACTCACTACAGGAGCGTGCCAGAGTTGTGGATTAAACATAGTTATTGCTAGAAATCATTTAAAGACATAATCGGGAATGCTATTCAGTCTAGCAATAGGCGCTTCATAATTAAAAAGACTTATTCTTTCTATTAATATGATGTTTTGTTATAAGTCAGCATTGATGTGGCCTAGCATCCCTATATAATTTTTAGTTCTATACATAAGCTTTTAGGCAGTATCCATGGGCATGGCAGAGATGCTCTGTGATTGAAGGGGAAAATGATAAACGGTCTAAACTTAAATAGACCTTAAATAGACAGCATATAACTTAATGTAGTAAGCATAGAGTTTTTTATTCGTTTGTTTTATAAGTGCGTTGTCCTTTAATAGAGAGTCCGATTTAATTAACTCACTCTATTTTAAGTTTTTTATTATGAGTAACTCTTCTAGCTTTTTTGCACTTTTTGCCAATTTACAAGATCGACCTGTGCTTCTGGTGGGGGCGGGTGTGGTTGCTGAGCGTAAAGCATTGGCTTTACTCAAAGCCGGTGCCCGTATCAAAGTGGTCGCGCAGAACTTATCTGAGCAATTTTTGTGTTGGCTTGAAGAAGAGAAAATTGACTATCTGGGGGCAGATTTTTATCCTGAGCAGATGCTGTCGGTCTATTTAGCAGTGGCTGCCACCGATGATGAAGCGTTGAATCAGCGTGTTTATTTGGCGGCTGAAGCTCAGTCCAAGTTTTGTAATGTGGTTGACAGTCCTAAGCATTGCTCATACATCACGCCAGCGGTAATTGATCGTCATCCTTTGCAAATTGCTATTAGTAGTGGTGGCACGGCTCCGGTATTGGCTCGTTTGTGGCGTGAACGTATAGAAAGTCAGCTGCCTCAGCATATCGGTAAGGTCGCTTCTTTTGTTGAAAAGTGGCGGGATGAGGTTAGAGAAAAAATTAACACATTGGCTAAGCGTCGTTATTTCTGGGAAGAGATTTTTCGAGGTCCATTAAGTGGCACCATCGAGGTTGGTGATGAAGAAAGAGCGGCGCAAATCATGCGCGACACCCTACTTCAAGCACAGACTAAGCAGCAGCAAAAGCAGCTGGGTGAAGTCGTACTAGTTGGCGCTGGCCCCGGTGATGCCGGCTTATTGACGCTTAAGGGCTTACAAGCAATTCAAGCGGCAGATGTGGTGCTATATGATGCCTTGGTTTCACCGGAAGTGTTAGAGTTAGTACGACGAGATGCTGATCGAGTCAATGTCGGTAAACGAGCTGGAGCACATCATGTGATTCAGGATAAAACCAATCGCTTGATGGTTAAATTAGCCAAAGAAGGTAAGCGCGTGGTTCGTCTTAAAGGTGGTGACCCCTTTGTTTTCGGACGCGGTGGTGAGGAAGCTCAGGTCTTGGTTAAGGAAGGGATTCCTTTTAGAGTGGTGCCCGGTATTAGTGCTGCGCTTGGAGCGACAGCTTATGCCGGTATACCTTTAACCCATCGTGAGCATGCACATAGTGCCATTTTAATTAGTGGTCATGGAACTGAAGAAAAAGATGAAAATGATTGGCAGGCCTTGGCTAAAACAGAGCAGACTTTAGTGGTTTATATGGGTAGCATGAAGTCTGCAACCATTCAAGAGCAGTTAATTGCCAATGGTCGTGATGTAAATACCCCAGTAGCCATTATCAGTCGTGGCACGACTGAGCAGCAAGAGGTGGTTATTGGTAAATTATCTGAGCTGGGTGTATTAGCGACCAAAGCACCACGTCCTGCGTTGATTGTGATTGGTGAGGTAGTGAGTTTACAGCAGGAGCTTGCCTGGTTTCAGCAGGCAGAAGAAACGCAGGATGAGTTCTTGACGGTTTAGTGAAAAAAAAGCTGTAAACCCTAAAGTTTACAGCTTGAAGTGGAGACGTATTTAGTTATTTTCTGCTTTATCTACCAACAAAAATAAAGCATTTTTATTTAAATGATATTATGTTTTTTCCAGTGTGCAATTTGCTCATGGTCAAAATAGTCGGCTAGTACAGTTTCTGTGTCTTGACCTAATGCCGGTGGTGGGCTTTGATACTGAACTGGTGTGTCAGAAAGCTTGATGGGATTACCTAAAACACGTACAGGACTGTCCTTAAAGCTGACCGTCATGCCACGTGCTATTGCTTGAGGTAAGTTAAGGGCTTCATCAATCGTATTAATTGCGCCACAAGGAATGCCCGATTTTTCAAATAGCTCAATCCACTGGTCGCGCGATTTTTCTAAAAATACCTGTTCTATTAGTGGAATCAGTAGCTCTCTGTGTTGAACTCGTGACGGGTTCGTTGCGAAGCGTTCATCTTGATGCCAGAATTTACCCATCACCTCACAAAGACTAGCAAATTGTCTGTCATTGCCACAAGCTAGTACCAAATGCTGTTGACTAGCGACCTCAAAAACTTGATAGGGCACAATACTCTGATGTGCATTACCTAAGCGTTTGGGAGTATTGCCATCAGCTAGGTAGTTTTGACCGATATTAGCGGTCATGGCTAGGGCGCTGTCAAGCAGTGACACATCCACATGCTGTCCTTGACCGCTTTGCTCACGAGCGCGTAATGCTGCCTGTATACCAATGGTGAGCTGTAGGCCGCTAAATAAATCAACTACGGCGACGCCCACTTTATGAGGCATGCCGTCACTGGGGCCGGTGATGCTCATGAGGCCAGAAAGAGCCTGGATAATGTAGTCATAACCTGGTTTAGCAGCATCTGGGCCGTCTTGACCAAAACCGGTTAAAGAAGCATAGACAAGGCGAGGATTTAATGCTTTTAGGGTGTCATAGTCCAGACCATACTTTTTTAAACCGCCTACTTTAAAGTTTTCTACCAGTACATCTGCATCTTCAGCCAAGCGACGAATAATTTTTTGTCCTTCGGGGTGGCTGAGATCGACCGTTAGAGATTGTTTATTGCGATTAATAGTGGCAAAGTAGGCAGAGGTGTCGTCGGCAAAGGTAGGGGGAGTCCATTGACGGGTTTCGTCACCTATACCAGGGCGTTCAATTTTTAAGACGTGAGCGCCTAAATCAGCCAGAATTTGAGTGCAACTCGGTGCGGCCAAGACCCGAGATAGATCAAGCACCTTAATACCTGCAAGGGCAGTCGTCGTCATAATTTACTCTTTTATAAGATGATCAAAAGATTGTAAGAAACCTTCTCTCCTGCGTTTCTTAGAAGCACAGGAGAGTTTTATCACTTGCTTAAAAGCAGTTACTTAGCGTGCTGCAAAAGCCTGAATATCAGTTTGAGCACGACCAAGAATCAAGGCATGTACATCATGAGTACCTTCGTAAGTGTTAACCGCTTCTAGGTTCATCACATGGCGGATCACATGAAACTCATCAGAAATACCGTTACCGCCGTGCATATCACGAGAAATACGAGCAATATCTAAGGCTTTACCGCAATTGTTGCGTTTGATGATGGAAATCATCTCGGGGGCGGCACGCTCCTCATCCATGAGTCGACCTACACGTAAAGCAGCCTGTAAACCTAAGCTGATCTCTGTTTGCATATTGGCCAGTTTTAACTGGAATAACTGGGTTGCTGCTAGAGGACGATCAAACTGAATGCGATCTAGACCGTATTGACGGGCGGCATGCCAGCAGTACTCGGCAGCACCCATAGCTCCCCAGGCAATACCGTAGCGTGCCTTATTCAAGCAACCGAATGGACCCTTAAGGCCACGGATTTCGGGGAAGGCATTTTCTTCGGGTACGAAGACGTTATCCATGACAATCTCACCAGTGATTGAAGCGCGTAAAGAGAATTTACCTTCAATGGCTGGAGCGACTAAGCCCTTCATACCTTTTTCAAGAATAAAGCCACGAATTTGGCCTTCGTCGTCTTTAGCCCACACAATAAATACATCGGCGATAGGGCTGTTGGTGATCCACATCTTGTTGCCTGTCAGGGAGTAACCGCCGTCGACCTTGCGGGCACGGGTTTTCATCGAGCCCGGATCGGAGCCAGCATCTGGTTCGGTTAAACCGAAGCAGCCAATCAGTTCACCAGTAGCTAGTTGAGGCAAGAATTTTTGCTTTTGCTCTTCGGTGCCATAAGCCCAAATAGGGTGCATGACTAAACTGGACTGTACACTCATGGCGGAGCGATACCCTGAGTCCACACGCTCAACGGCACGGGCAATTAAGCCATAAGACACATGCGACATACCCGCACAACCATAGCCGTCAATGGTGGCACCGAGTAAACCTAATTCGCCCATGCGCTTCATCAGCTCGGGGTCAAAGTTCTCGTGGCGATTAGCCTCCAGAATACCTGGCATAAGGACTTCTTGGCAGAAGGTCTCTGCGCTCGCTGCAACCATGCGCTCTTCTTCGGTGAGCTGATCATCTAATAAAAATGGGTCTTCCCATTTGAATGCTGGACGTGACATATTAAACCTACACTCTCATATAAATTATTAATATAAAGTTCCGCTATGCGGAATTAATGGTATACTGTGCGGAACAACTGATTTAAATTTACTACTTTTAAATAGGCTTGTAAAGTGTTAAATGATTTATTAAGCATTATTGAGCTCAGTGAGCAAGAAAAAGACCGACAATTTATTACTTCATTGGCCCGTGGTTTGACCGTGTTGTATGCTTTGCGCTTTTATCCACAGGGTATGTCGCATCAGCAGATTGTTGAAATGACGCAATTACCTAAAGCAACGGTGAGCCGCGTTCTTCACACTCTAATTAAATTGCGTTTTTTGCGTAAGCATCCCAGTAGTGGTTTATATGTGACGGATATTCGTTTTAGGGAGATGGCTGCTATTAGTCATGATTCAGACCATTTAGTCCGTGATGCACGCCCTTTAATGATGGCTTTTGCTGAGAAGTATGAAGTCTCGGTTAGCTTAGCCATAGAGGAGGCAGGTGAAATGCTTTATCTGGAAAGCATTCGTTCGCCAGCACGTCTCGCGGTACAGCTAAATGTCGGCTCTACTGTTCCTTTAGCTGATACAGCAATTGGTCGAGCGTATTACAGCGTTTTGAGTGAACGGCAACGGGAATTGTTGCTAAATTACAGCTTAAGTGAACAGTTAGCAGACAGCTTTAAAGCTAAACAAAGTACGCTGGAAGAGCAGGTGAGGTTTTATGACGAGCATGGTTTTTGTTACTCGGTAGGTGAGTTTTCACATGATATTACTGCCGTTGCTGTCGTGGTACGTAGTGAGGGCGCAAAAAATGGTTTTTATGCACTCAATGCCAGTGTTCCTTCATCCCGTGTTAGTCTGGAAGAATTAATTGCTGAGGTGGCGGAGCCATTAAAATCTTTGGCACAAGAGTTGGAGCAGTTGTAATGAATAGAGTACTCGGAAAGCGTCGTCGCAATTCAGCTAAAGTAGCAGGAGAGCAGGCTGCTAAGCCGCGTCTGCTGCTTTTTAATAAACCTTATGATGTCTTAACTCAATTTACCGACGAAGGTGGACGGGCAACCTTAAAGGATTTTATTCCTGTAGAGGGAGTGTATGCTGCTGGTCGTTTAGACCGCAATAGTGAGGGATTATTAGTATTGACTAATAATGGTCAACTGCAAGCTCGTATTGCCGAACCCAAATATAAAACAGTCAAAAGGTATTGGGCTCAGGTGGAGGGCGAAGTCAGTGAGGAGCAATTGCAGCAATTGCGTAAAGGCGTGCTTCTCAATGACGGGATGACACAGCCAGCTAAGGTGAAGCAAATAGAGGAGCCGGATATTTGGCCACGTAATCCGCCGATTCGGCATCGTGAAACCGTGCCAACTAGTTGGATTGAGTTGAGTATTATTGAAGGTAAAAATAGGCAGGTAAGACGTATGACGGCAGCGGTTTCTTTACCAACTCTACGTTTGATTAGGGT
>JAAYRZ010000104.1 GCA_012518515.1 Alcaligenaceae bacterium | reverse complement strand
CGAGAAGAGATAGATGGTAAGGGGCATTTTTATCGTCAGCTCCGTCCTTTTAAAGAGGTGGTCAAGGCCATGCTCGAATTAAAAGTCTTGGGTTATCAGGTGGAGATTTTAAGCTCGGTTGGTCAGCTTTATCCGGAGCGAGTCATTGAGCAGAAACGAGCTTGGCTAAAAGAACATGTCGAGGGCGATATTGTCGCTAACTTTGTTAATAAAAGTGCTCATAAAGCTCGCTATGCACATGCTAATGCCTTATTACTAGATGACCGAGCCAAGAGTGTTGACCCTTTTCTTAAGGCGGGAGGGAAGTCGATTATCTTTCATGGCTGCAAGATGAATAGTAGTCAAGATGTAATAGCAGTGGTATCTCAAGTCTTTGAAGGGTAAGCTGATTATAGGTGGCACTCTTCTAAGCTCGAATAAAATTTGGTAACCATCATATACTATGTTATATATTAGTTATGTCTAATATTATTAAACAAAGTGAGGCGAATTATGAAAACGCACCAAGTTGATGTTGCTATTATCGGTGCTGGGACGGCCGGATTATATGCTTTGCGTGAGGTGAAGCGTGCTGATAAAAGTTTTGTTCTGATTGATAAAGGTCCCCTTGGAACAACGTGTGCCCGTGTGGGGTGTATGCCGTCTAAGGTGGCTTTGCATGCTGGCGAATTATGGTCCATGCGTGAAGAGCAAAAGGAATACGGAATAGCAGGTACGGATGCTCTGACAATTGACCGAAGTCAGGCTTGGCAAAAGGTACGCAGCATGCGTGATGGCTTTGCTGATGGCGCTGCCGATAATGCCATCAAGGCAGCTGGTGAGCATCTTATCATGGGGGCGGCTAAGTTTATTCAGCCAACCGTACTGGAAGTTGAAAGTGAAGAGGGAGCTCAGCGAGTTGAGGCTGGGGCTGTCATCATTGCTGTCGGTTCGCGGCCAGTGATGCCGGCTTTTCTGAGACCTTTTAGTGATTACTTGATTACTACCGATGAATTGTTTGAGCTTGAGGAGTTGCCTGAACGTTTGGGTGTCTTGGGTTTGGGGGCTATCGGCCTAGAGATGGGCTTAGCCATGCAGCGCTTGGGTGTTAAGGTGGTCGGTGCCGATATGGCGGAGGCAATTGGGGGGATTCGTGACCCTGAAGTTGCTAAATTTGCTCTAGAAGCTTTTAGCGATAATTTTCCCATGTATCTTGGCACAGAGGCCACTTTAGAGCGTGCAGAGCAAGGAGTTCAGCTGATTAGCGGTCAACAGCGAGCCACTGTCGATAAAGTGTTGGTGGCTTTAGGTCGTCGCACCAATATTGACCAGCTTAACTTAGCCGAGGCAGGTTTTAGGCTTGATGAGCGTGGTATGCCCGAGTTTAATAAAAATACCCTGCAAATTGAGGAGTATCCTGTTTATCTTGTGGGTGATGCGAATGCTCATCGTACGTTGATGCATGAGGCGGCAGCGGAGGGGGCGACTGCTGGGTTTAATGCCTGCCATAAGGTGATACAGCCATTTGAGCGTAAAACAGCGCTAGCGATTGCTTTTACGCAGCCTGATATTGTCAGTGTTGGGATGAGCTATGATGCTTTGCCGAAAGATGGTGTTTTGATTGGTACAGCTTATACAGAACAAGATGGGCGTAGTCGTATTTTGTCTTCCACTGCTGGTGTGTTGCGCCTTTATGCAGATAAAGAAGAGGGTCAGTTGCTAGGCGCTAGTATGGTTGGTGTTAGGGGTGAGCATATTGCTCAGTTTCTTGCATTGGCGATTAGTCAGCAAATGACCGTACATCAGCTGCTATCAGCGCCTTATTATCATCCAGTTGTTGAGGAGATGGTGCAGTCAGCACTACAAGATATTGCTCGCCACATGTGTACTAGAGCTTATCCATTTGGCTTGACGCCGCTTTAAGCGGTTGTGCTGTACACAGAGTAAGGAAGTGCGTTCAGCCTCCATGTGTTGGAGGCCGCGTGCTACGAGTTCTACGAGTACTAGGTCAAAATTAAGTCAGTTGCAGTGAACCTTTACTAGCCATCAATAGATCGATGACATCAGGCGAGGTGATAATCTGGTAGCTCGGCACCACTTCCTCTTCACTGATGCCATTGTGTACCATGCATGATTTACAAATCGCAATTTGTCCGCCGAGCTCTAAGTAGTTCTTGATTAGGGTAGCGGCTGGCTCAAAGGGCTGGCCAATATCGATATCATTAGCCGCATCAGGTTTGGCTAATTGCACTGCCTCACCCATTAAAATGACGGTCGCCGAGTGGCCTTTTTTGACTGCGCTCAGTGCCATTGTAAAAGCAACGGTTACTTTATTCGGGTTGCTGTGACCATCAAAAATAGTGGTAACAAAGTCGGCTGTTTGCATGTGTATTCCTTAAAGTAGCTTAGATTAGAAATGTGTTAATGATTAAAATTGGTGGTCATTGTGTTTTCAATATATTAGTATATATTAATATATATAGAGTTTAAAGAAGAGCGGCTAACACACCACAGGCAGTTGCTCATTAAGTATCTATAACACATACAAACCCTAAGATAATACATAAATAAGTACTCATGTGCATGGGCATTTTGTTTTTTGTCTGTTAGTATGATATGGGCTTGTTTCTGGAAGTAAATTATCAATGAAAAATGAAAATCATCCCGAGCCGTCGCCCCTATCTAATATAAAGCGACCGGTCGGATCTAGGCATAGTATTAAGTTATGGCTAGGGCTATTGATTTATGCCCTCGCTATTGTCGCGCTGTCCCATAAATTATGGCTGTACATGGAGGAGCACCCTGTCGTGTTGAGAGCATTTTTAGGTGGTTCCATCGCAGCGTTGGCGACAGCTATCGGGACTACGCCGGTGCTGTTTTCTCAAACCATGTCGCAGCGTACCCAAGATACCTTATACGGTTTTGGTGCCGGGGTGATGTTAGCAGCGTGCGCATTTTCCCTAATCATCCCTGGGCTTGATGCGGTAACTTCCCTCGGGATTATGGGGGGCGGTCCGTGGGCAGCAAGCGGTATTATCGGAGGGTCAATTTTGGTTGGTGCTGGAGCTTTGATGCTCCTAGACCATATTTTGCCCCATGAGCACTTTATTAAGGGCAGTGAGCGTCCCGAGCACGCGGGACGTTTGCGTCGTACGTGGTTATTTGTTTTTGCCATTATTTTGCATAATGTCCCTGAGGGCTTATCCATCGGTGTGGCTTATGGTGTGCCGGGCGAGATGTCGGGTAATGCGCTAGCCGTGGGGATTGCGATTCAGGATATTCCTGAGGGCTTAGTGGTTGCCTTTGCCTTATTAGCTGCCGGTTACGGTCGCGGCTTCTCCGTGCTGATAGGTGCTCTGAGCGGTTTGGTGGAACCAATTGCTGCTGTCTTGGGGGCAATCGCAGTTACTAGCTCAGCGAGTGTCTTGCCTTGGGGGCTCGGTTTTGCAGCCGGTGCGATGCTCTTTGTGATTAGCCATGAGATTATTCCCGAGTCGCATCGTCGAGGTCATGAGCGTTGGGCCACAGGTGGCTTGATGCTAGGTTTTGTCTTGATGATGATGTTGGATACAGCGCTCGGCTAGTAGCCCGCTGTATTAAATTGAGATGACAAAAAAAGAGGTTAAACTGATTATGGTTTAACCTCTTTTGCTTTTTTGGCTTCTCTTTATCTGAGTTAAGCCATCGCTGCTTCGTAGCGACGAATTACTTCAGGCCAGTTAACGACATTAAAGAAAGCGCCGATATATTCTGGACGACGATTTTGATACTTTAAATAATAAGCGTGCTCCCAGACATCCAATCCTAGAATCGGCGTGTTGCCGTGCATTAAAGGGCTGTCCTGGTTGCCAGTACTTTCAACGATCAATTTCTTGTCTGGAGTAACGCTCAGCCAAGCCCAACCACTACCAAAGCGTGAGATGGCTGCTTTGGTAAAAGCCTCTTTGAAGGCTTCAAAACCGCCTAAATCGGCATCAATTGCATTTGCTAAGTCACCGCTTGGTGTGCCGCCGCCTTCGGGTGACATGACGAGCCAGAACAAACTATGGTTAGCATGACCGCCACCATTATTTTGTATAAACTGGCGAATATTTTCAGGTAACTTATCGAGATTGGCGACGAGCTCCTCAATTGGTGGGAAGTCTAAACCTGCTTCTTGTAGGGCATTATTTGTGTTGGTGATATAGGTTTGGTGGTGTTTGCTGTGATGGATTTCCATCGTTTTAGCATCGATATGCGGCTCTAAGGCATCATAGGCATAGGGTAAAGCGGGTAGGGTATAAGTCATGATATCTCCTGTTACTCATCTATTTATTAAATAGGAATTATTATCATAATTATTTAATAATAGATTGACAAGAGTAAACTCCCTAGCGTTAAGGGTTATCGATGCAGCGCTTTCTTTATCGTGGGCTAATTAGTATTTAAAAGAGCTCATGTTAGACTTAACTGATCGTAAATTAATTTAATTGGTTTTTATTTGTTATGGCTGACATAGAGCAGATGCTTGAGCAAGTCGCAGAGTCTTATAACACCTTTCCCTACGATTCACATGCCTTCAAATGGTGTTCGCCTGCGTATATACGAGCGGTGGCTTATTTGTACGGAGTTGATTTGCCACCGGTGCAAGAGGCTCGGGTGTTGGAAATTGGTTGTGCGGCAGGGGGTAATAGCCTGCCCTTTGCCTTTATGTATCCGAAGGCGGAAATTATGGCTATTGATATTGCTGAAGCGCAGATCGCTCAAGGTCAGGAGATTGTTAAGCAAGCCCAGTTAAAAAATATCAACTTACAAACGATGTGCATGACCGAGTTGCCGGACGAGTTAGCACCCTTTGATTATGTGATTGCTCATGGTGTGTTGAGCTGGGTTCCGAAAGCGGTGCAACCGCAGCTTTTTAAAGCCATTGAAAAAAGTCTGCATGCAGATGGCGGTGCCTACGTGAGCTTTAATACCTATCCGGGCTGGCGAGCACGTGAAACCTTACGTGACTTGATGCTGTGGCATTGTCGTGAGGTTGATGATATGCAGAGCAAAGTAGCGATGGCGCGTGAAGTTATCCCTTTTTTAGAAGAGGGGGTGAGTCCACATAATTTACTACAGCCTGCTAAAGAGTACCTAGCTGCTCAGCTACCGGATTGTGATAGTCAAGACTACTACCTAGCGCATGAGTACCTAGAATTGCACAATAACCCCCTCTATCTGAGTCAAATGATGACTTTTGCAGAGGATGCTAATCTTCGTTATGTAGGTGATGCTGAAGCTAGAATTGAATGTCCAGAATACTATCACTTAGCAGATAATGAGGAGTTTTTAAAGCTTCAATCCAGTGCGACTTCAGTGATTGCGGAGCAACAATACTTAGACTTTGCCGTGGGTCGAAGCTTTAGAAAAAGTCTCTTTACGTTGAGCCAACACCCTCAGCAGGCCTACGCTCGTCCAGACTTTAGTCGTCTAGCAGATTTGCTTTTTGCCGGTGCCTTTGAAGCCATAGAGGGGGAGTCAGCAACGCAGAGTAAAAGTTATCAAATATTTGATAAGCAAATTCATATTGATTGTCCCATCACGCAAGAAATGCTAGCTCTATTGAATCAAAGCTGGCCTCGACCGGTATCAGGACGTGACCTATTACGACTGGGTAGCGCTAAGAGCAAAGCGCAGGCTGAGCGTGCGTTGAAGCAGCTCTATATGTATTTTCCACTTGAGATGAGCCGTAGTTATGAGGATTTACCGGAGTGCTTACAGGATATGTATAGCGGTTTAATTCCGGGAGCTGCCTTGTTAATGACCGCACGCCATCAAGGTAAAAGCAGCATTGCCGAATTTAATGCTTGGTATAGCAGCAGTACAGCCAATATCGAAGCAAGTGAGCTTTTTGTAGTGAATGAGTTAGAGGCTACACGCAGTCCGTTACGAGTAGCCGATGCCTTAGAGCAAGCGTGGGAAGCTGGAAATTATTTACCTGAGGCTTCGGAACTAAGGAAAAAGATCAAGGAAAATATGGAAGGCTATGCGTTGCAGTATGTGCAAGGGGTCATTGACCGGCTGCATAAGTATGCGATTTATGTGTGAGGGGCTGGGGATAGAGGCGGTGGTTTTTAGCTGAAGGTGGTCGGTGATTGTTAAGTGACTAAAAGCATGTGTTTTATATTAACTCTTTGCCACTCGCTTCGGCAGCGGTCCATTCCTGATCCTCTTGTGGATCAACTTGTGTGTAATCAGAGGCAGCTAATAACTGAGCCAGTGTGTAGTGAGGCTTTGGTTGAGGGTTAATTACCAAATTACCATCTTCTACGGATAAACCTACTGTAGAACCTGGTTGTAATTTGAATGGCTCAAAAATAACGGGCGGCCTAGTTTTCATCATCGTCTCCAATGTAGATAAATAGTTCCTTAAGTATAAGTTAGGAGTAGCGCATATACATAAAGAAAAGCGGAAATTTCCGCTTTTTGCTTAACTGCCTAAGATCGGGCGAGCCTGTAAATGGTTTTATGGATATTCCCATGCACCAAAAGCATTGGCTTCCTTCCAAGTAAGTTCGTCACGCTCAAAAAGTACCTTCATTGATTCTTCGATGATATCGCCCTGCAGCTCTTTTGTTGAAACGTTGCTTGATATACTTTCTTGAAGTTTTTGAGTGTCTTCTTTTGTATCACCCATAGGCCACAGTGCAGCGCTTGCTAATCGTCTTTTACGCTGCATTAGGCTCTGTAAAAGGAAATCAAAAGAGTGTTCTCTGTATAAAGGATGAACAGCTAAAGGAACGTGGACAGTGACAGGTCGAGCTTGTCCTAGTCTGTGGGTACGGTCATTACATTGTTCTTCTACCGCTGGATTCCACCATCTCGATAAATGTATAACATGTGTTGCAGCGGTTAGGGTTAAGCCGGTACCTGCGGCTTTGGGACCTAAAACTAATAGGTCAAAACCTTGGTCTTTCTCTAGGTGCTCTTGAAATCTATTAACGATTTCTTGACGTTTACTAATGGGTGTTTGCCCATTAATTAAATCTACTTGCTTTAGGTTGAACTCTATTTTAACTAGCTCTATAAAACGGTATTGCATTTGTATGCTCTCAATAAACACAAGTGCCCGTTCATTTGCCTTTTGGATTTTTCGGAGGATTTCAAACGTCGCTGAAAGTTTGGCGGATGAGGAAATAAACTCATCATCACTTAACTTTTTCTCAAATGCAGGGTGTACTGAAACTGAGCGGATATGATGTAGTCTTTTTAGTGCATCGCCTAGAGAGCCAGCGGAAAACTTTGCCCTAGCCTCCTCATATCGACTTGCTTGTAATTCGGACATTTTACGTGGATGTAAGAATCGGGTTTTACTGGGTAAGTCACGAGCAACATTTTCTTTTAATCGGCGCAAAGCAAGAGGAGGTAGCTCATCATGAGACTCAAAAACTCTACTGTGTAGTTCTTGCATGTTTTGTTCGTTGGCTTCGCCATAACGTTGCCTAAAATCCTCCAATGAACCAAGAGCACCAGGAGTTAATTGGTCCATAATTGCCCATAGATCTACCGTTGTATTCTCTATGGGGGTCCCCGTAAGGCCTATTCTAAAGTCAGCATTCATCGCCCTTGATGCATTAGCAGCTAGGGTTCCCGGATTTTTAATGTTTTGTATCTCATCAAATACTGCCGCAACAAAAGGTATTTTGGCTAGAGAGTGTTGATAATTAGTGAGTGTTTTGTACGTAGTTAAAACCCAGTTTAAATGGCCTTTGCCATTATTGATTTGTTTCTCAAGCTCTGAAAAATCTAAGTGCGCTTCACCATCATCCACATCCTGGCCTGTCTTTTTGTCTTTGATGCGTCTTTGTTTTATAGTGCTCCCATATAAAGGAATTAGCTGCCCTAAGCCAGGCATTTCCACATGGTCTTTAACTTCTTTTTCCCAGTTTTGTAATAAAGAAGTAGGAGCGACTACTAAAATAGGACCTCTTTGTACAGTTTTTTGGCGTTTCATATGTTCATTCAACCAAACTAGAAAAGCGATGGTTTGAAGTGTTTTACCAAGACCTTGCTCATCGGCATTTAAGATGCCGGGTAACCCAGCTTTCCATGCATCGACTTGCCACGTAAAACTTTTAATTTGATGATCTTTTAGTGAGGTTGTTATGGATGAGGGAATAGCAGGTTCAAGCTCAGAGGTTCTTAGCTTTCGGTTAGGGAGCCACGCCACTTCCGTAAAGTTATCAGCTGTGGTTAAAATAATGGGCCCTGAACTTTTAGATTGTTCTTTTAAAGTATTGTCAGGAGTAGGAGTATCTTCCACGTTAGGGTTGGTTGTGTTTGCTAATCTGGCCTTTAAAAATTGAAGAGTTTGTTCATTTGCAGGTAGGGTGATGTTTTCGAAATTAATACTACTCACTCCTTCCTCAATACCTGTTTGAACAGCGTCATAAGCTTGTTGTAACTCTTCAGATGAGAGTTGGTCTATCTCTTGTAGTGTTTGAGTCGAAAAAATTTCTGGTAACCAAGTGGTTCCACTAGGGTCAATATCAGCAACTGGATTACCTCGATAAAGATCTTTACCAGTGACACGCTCAGAGTATCGAATGTATTCTTCAGTCTCAACAAATACTTTATTTGTTGCGTTTTCAACTGCTTCTTCTTGCGCAAGAGGTTCAAGTTCAGCGAAGTTGTCCTCACGTAGCAAATGTTCTTCAACTGCCTGCGTTATCTTAGTGCTTGGGTTTTTGATGAATTCTCTTCGTTCTTCTATACTAGCACTCTGCATTTTAGCCATTGTCTTCAAGACAGGAGAGGCGCTACGGTCAATAACTAGATACCTTTTGGGGCCAAGATTGAATGCATTTAAAGAGCCTCTTCTTCGAAGTGTTTGTTGGAAGGTTTTTAACTCACTCTCGTTTAGCTCGGACATAGATTCGGAGGCTGAGTCAAATTTATCTAAATGTTCAGAGAGAAAAGGAATCACCTCAAAATCATCCCCATCTGAATGTGGAGATATTGAAAAGCTATCACTGAGTGATACTTCAAGTCCTGCTAAAAAATCAGTCATTGAAACTCGAGCTTTATAATTATAGTCCGACTCAATTGCATCTAATTCAAGCGCATTACGAAAGCGTGCTAATGCCTCCCAATGAGTAGCGTCGTTTGTTGATTGCTTGAAGTTTTCAGCTACTTCTATTGCTTCCATCAACCATAAGGGTATTCTTTGTGGTCCTTTATCTGTTTCTAAAATACAGCCAATGCGTTTTGGTGAGCGTTGCTGACCATTTCGCATCCATTGATAACGCAGCATAAAGTTTGTGCTTCCTAGAACGCCTTCTGCGTCTGTTCTCAAAACCAAATCAGTTAAAGGAGGGAGTCCCAATTGCGTAGCGGTTTCTGTTGTGAGCATTGCTGCTAGGCGATGGGATAGAGTGATTTTTTCTGACTCTATTTTTAATGTTTCCTCATGCTCATCAGCAAGTGCTCTAATGTCTGCTAGTGCAAAAGCAAGTAGTCGGTAGCTCACTGAAAGTTGCTCAACATTGTGCCGTCTTGAATCAAAAAAACGGCCTAGTATGCCGGAGCGCTCAGGTCGCACCGTTAATATAATTAAGTTGTCTGTATAATTACAATCAAAAATCATCATAATTTTCCTATGACTTGATACTGCCAGTTTCCTGAATGTCTTTGATCCCAAAGAGCTCTTCTTTTACCTAATTCACGAATTGTGGCAACATCGTAGTAACCTTTATAAAGTTTTGGTGCTTGTTCATCCTGTACGTCAAATGCATGAATCTTGAAGCTATAAGTTCCTTCTATGATTATTTGATTACCAATACGCATTAATAAAAGCGACTTGTCTTTTTCTCCGATTTGCTTAGCAAATCGATGACCTTTATGTCTAGATTCTTCTGGTAGTTTATTGAGTGCTGTGCGATATCCATCGTCATTAAATGCAATCCATACTTCATCTATTAATCCTTGCTCATATAAGGTCCACCAGAACTTTTCGCGATCTGCCCACATGTGACGTGATTCAACTTCAGTTAATACTTTAAACAAAAAACGAATGTCGGAACCCATTAACCAACGAAGAAAAGTAGTTTCATTTGTTGAGCTTACTTCATTCCAAATGGAGGATCGATTAACTCGAGGATGGCCATATATATCTGTGATGCGGTCTGTTAATCTTTGTTTAAGCTCTTCAGGAGGGTCTTGACCTTCCCATGCATTTAGTATGGCATCTATCGCTGTGCCTGCGCCTGTCTGCAGAGGGGGATGTCCAGCTGGTTGTAACCAGGCCAAGAGGCGTTCAATTTGAGAGCTTTCTCTCAAAGATGGCGAGATTTTTTTTATAAATAGTAAATGAGCTGCTTCCATTACTCCTGAGGTATGAGACTGTCTGAGACCCATGACGCGTAGTTCATGCCAAGGATCATTCATTTGACTCATTAGCTTAGCAACTTCTTCAGCGGCATTAACTGGATCAAGCAATGTAGGTATGTTTTTTAGTAATTCTTGCCAATTTGCACCTAGCCGTTTTTGAACGGTTTTTAAGGCTTTAGAAAGAGCAACAGTGTGTTTAGCGCCTGACTCATAGCTTTCTATATAAATTCTCATAATTGGATTTAAAAAGCCAGGGCGAGTGGAAAATGAAATTTCTCTAATGATAAAAGACCGCAGCTCTGATAAGTCATCACGAAAACGGTAGGTTACAGAAAAGATTAGGCTTGCAATATGAGTAATAAAGCTCATTGGAACTTTATGCCAATCATTATTGAGAATTTTTCGTTTTAAAGTTTCAAAAAGGAGCTCGGGATTCTTTTCGATTTGCCTTGGAGGTGTATCGTAGCGGTCAAGAATTTTTTGTGTGGTTTTCTTGAGTCGTTCATTTTCAATAGGGTGGGGAAGCCCTAAAGGATTTAAATTATTTAAGCGGAAGGAAAGAGATGTAGTATTTGAGGTAGTCATTTTAATCTCTCTCATTTAAAATTAAGTCCGCTCCTAATGCAGACTTAACCTTTTCAATTTCTTTTGAGTCCACTGGAACATACATAATCATACGTAGATCAATGCGTCGATTAGATGCTTTGCCTTCTATCGTCATATTATCAGCTACTGGACGCATTTCACCATAACCGGCGACGGATAATACTGGTTGTTTGCGAAAGTTCAAGTGATCAATTAAACCGGGCTCTTTTTCAACCATAAGGCGAAAAGTTTCGTTAGCACGCGAGGTGGACAAAATTAAATTAGACATATCTGCACCATCTGTATCTGTATGGCCTTCAATTTGAACAGCCTCAATCAACGCAAAGCTTTGATTGCAATTAGACTCTTTAGGTCTGTCATTGCCTAAGGTATAGCATGGCAAAAGCTCTTCTAAACGAGAAGCTACTGTTTCGATTAAAGGGCGTCGATCAGGTCGTAAACTAGATGCTCCACTACGAAATAAACCGTCACCTTGGAAACGTAATGCGTCAGACTCTTCACTTAAATAAATATCAAAGTCAGGGAAGTCTACGAGGATGGACTCTCTAAGTTGTTCGAGAATTTTTTTCCGCTCAGCTAAACTTGAGTTAATATAGGTTTCTAAAGGATCAACTTTTTTAAGTTTTTTTAATTCTTGTTTTAAGTCTTCTATAATTTTCTGTAGTTCGGCGACTAAGTTATTTGATTCAGTTAGTTTATTGAATAGCAGGTTTTTTTCTTCAGTAAGTTCGTTGTTTTGTTTTACAACGCTTTCGTATTTATCCAGAGGGACTACTTCGCTTTCAGAATATTGACTTGCGAAAAAAGCTAATAATAGAATAACAATAAAAAGGAAGCTCACAGTTAAATCTGTCATCGAAATAAATACAGACTCTTCTTCTCTGTCCTTGGAGCGTCGTTTATTAGATGAATAACGCATTAACTAAACCTTTGTTCTGGTTGGAATTCCTGTAAAGCGTCCAAAATAGTTTGTAATGTATCTAGGGCTTTATTTAAACCGTCAGACATTTCTAGAACATGGTTTCTCATGGACTGCATAGCCATTTCTGTTTGGTCGGTATAAAGATCAAAAGCCGTTCCAAGTTTCTCATCAATCGTGTCCATTCTTTCACCTTGTCCCTTGATGCGCTCTAGCATAATGGTGACAGCAGCTAGTGATGCTTCAATCCCTTGGCGCTCGTGAGCT
>JAAYRZ010000103.1 GCA_012518515.1 Alcaligenaceae bacterium | reverse complement strand
TACCTCGCGTTTTATGTTGGCCCAAATAGCATCAGGATAATGCGGATCGTTTTGAAAGCGAGGAATAATGTGCCAATGCAGATGAGGTACCATAGTACCGAATTGAGCTAGGTTAATTTTTGTGGGCTGTAGGATATCGCGCTGTACCTCCTCTACCAAATAAATATAATCCATTAGCTCATGGCGTTGGGTAGGGGTGAGGTCACTCATCTCTTGTACGTGAGATTGATAAATAACTCGGGTAAAGGCAGGATAGTGCGCATCATCAGCATTGATAACGCGCACTAAGTCGCTTTCCCAAAGTAAGCGACCGCCCACCTCATGGCATAGAACACAACGTGGTTGTGCTAGCGCTGCCGTGTTCATATTAGTCCTGAGCCATCATGGTTGCTAGGGCTTGACCGGGGTCTTGCTGACGCATAAAGGCTTCACCGATTAAGAAACCATAAATATCATTATCGTTCATCAGCTTCACATCATCTTTAGTGAGAATGCCACTTTCAGTGATAAGGAGGCGATTCTCATCGGTAGGTACTAGATCCTTTAGTCTGATAGAGTTTCGAATATCGGTTTCGAAACTGCGAAGATCGCGATTATTGACGCCGATGAGAGGGGATTTAAGTTTGAGTGCGCGCTCCATCTCTTTTTCATCGTGTACTTCAACTAATACATCCATTTTAAGATCGGTAGCAATCTGCTCGAAATCATGTAGTTCCTTGTCGTCTAGCGCGGCTACAATCAGTAAAATGCAGTCCGCTCCGAAGGCTCGCGCTCTATAAATCTGATAGGGATCGACCATAAAGTCTTTACATAACACGGGTAGGACGCAAGCGGCACGAGCGCGACGCAAGAAATCGTGGGAACCTTGGAAAAACTGTGTTTCGGTCAGTACTGATAAGCATGCTGCACCGCCTGCGGCATAGCTTGCAGCCAATGCGTCAGGCTCAAAGTCCTCTCTGATTACACCTTTGGAGGGAGAGGCTTTTTTAATTTCTGCAATAACGGCGTTCTTTTTGACTTCAATCCGTTCTTGTAAGGAGCGAGCAAAACCGCGAGTATCTTGGCGTGCTTCAGCTTCTCTTAATAAATCATTGCTGCTACGAGTTTTTTTAAGCTCAGCAACTTCTTCCTTTTTAACATCAAGAATTTTTAATAAAATATTATCCATAATACTTCCGTTTATATTACTGTTGCGGTCTTAGGGTCTGGCTAAACTGGCAGAATTGCTGCATTTTAGCAAAGGCAGCGCCGCTTGCGATAAGCTCTCTCGCCATCTCAATACCTTCCTTAATGGTATTTGCCTTATTACCGGTATAAATGGCTAGACCAGCATTTAGAATCACCACATCAAGTGCAGGACTCTGTTCATTTTTTAGCACATTCAGCATAATATCTCTGGACTCTTCTTTGTTGCTAATACGATAGCTACGATTAGAGACCATGGCCATACCGAAGTCTTCAGGGTGAATTTCATACTCACTGACTTCACCATTCTTAAGTTCACCTACTAATGTGGTGGCGCCAAGTGTAGCTTCGTCCATGCCGTCTAGACCATGGACAATCATGACGTGATTAGCACCAAGTTGTTTTAATACACGGACTTGAATGCCGACCAGATCAGGGTGAAATACACCCATTAGCTGATTTCCTGCATTAGCCGGATTAGTGAGTGGGCCGAGAATGTTAAACATGGTGCGTACACCGAGCAGTTTACGCACGGCTGCGACATTTTTCATACTAGTGTGATGATAAGGCGCAAACATGAAGCCAATGCCCGTCTCTCTTAAGCTTTCAGCAACACGCTCAGGCGGAGTTTCTACAAAGGCTCCAAGTGCTTCTAAGCCATCGGCACTGCCAGCTGGACTAGATGCGCTGCGGTTACCGTGTTTAGCAACGGGTACACCAGCAGCGGCAGCGACAAACATGGAGGTGGTCGAAATGTTGAAGGTGTTACTGCCATCGCCTCCGGTACCACACATATCTAGAGCGTCTTCCGGATTATCTAGCGTGACTGGTGTGCCAAACTCGCGCATGACTAGAGCAGCGGCGGTGATTTCATCGACGGTTTCTTTTTTGACTCGCAGACCCATTAAAAATGCAGCTGCAATTTCTGGCGGCATTTCGCCTTGCATAAGATTGCGCATTAGACCGATCATTTCGTCTTCGAAAATTTCACGATGTTCGATAAGACGGGTTAAGGCTTCTTGATAAGAAATTCTCATTAGGTTTACTCCGCTCGGGGCTTTGCTCTATGGGGGTATTGCTCAGGCCCAAGCATGTTTATTTAGCGTATTTTAGAAAATTAGATAGTAATTCGTGACCATATTCACTGAGTACGGACTCAGGATGGAACTGCACTCCAAAAATCGGTAGTTCTTTGTGTGCAACTGCCATGATTTCACCGTCATCAGTCTCTGCCGTGATTTCTAGGCAGTCAGGTAGACTCTCGCGCTCAATGGCTAGGGAGTGGTAGCGAGTGACTATAAAGGGTGAGGGAAGGTCCGTAAATACATCACTGCCGCGGTGGGTAATAGCCGAAGTTTTACCGTGCATTAATTGCTTGGCGCGGATAATCTTGCCACCAAAGGCGGCTGCGATTGACTGATGGCCTAAGCAGACACCCAATAGGGGAATTTGACCTGCAAAATGCTGAATTACCTCAACCGAAATGCCGGCTTCAGTTGGAGTGCAAGGGCCGGGTGAGACACAAATCAGATCCGGCTCCATGGCTTCAATTTCTTCAATGCTAATCTCGTCATTACGAGCAACAATCACCTCTACTCCTAATTCACCAAAATACTGCACTAAGTTATAGGTAAATGAATCGTAGTTATCAAGCATAAAAAGTTTAAGCATTATTGTTTTCCTTATTTTCTTCTTATATTAAATTGGCTTGTCTAGGCCGTATTGAACTTGTTCGGCAGCGCGCAGGACAGCGCGTGCTTTGTGCTCTGTTTCTAACCATTCGTTTTCAGGGATGGAGTCAGCAACCACACCGGCAGCGGCCTGAACATAAAGCATACCGTCTTTAATGACTGCTGTGCGAATTGCGATGGCCATATCCATTGAGCCGTTGTAGCTTAAGTAACCGACTGCACCACCATAGATGCCGCGACGCACCGGTTCGAGCTCATCAATTAATTTCATGGCTTGCACTTTTGGTGCGCCAGTCAGCGTACCAGCAGGGAAAGTGGCGCGTAAGACATCCAGTGCATCTAGGTCGTCTTTTAAAACGCCTTTGACATTGGAGACAAGATGCATGACATGGGAGTAATTCTCTACCGTCATTTGTTCAGTAACTTCTACGGTACCAGTTTTAGAAACACGACCAATATCATTGCGTGCTAAATCAATCAGCATGACGTGTTCGGCGATTTCCTTAGGATCGTTCTGTAACTCGGTAGCTAAAGCTTGATCTTCCTCAGGAGTCTGACCGCGGGGGCGGGTGCCTGCTAAGGGGCGAATGGTTACTTCGGTGCGCTCATTACCTTCTGCGCTATGTACATTTTCTTGACGAACTAAAATTTCTGGAGATGAACCTACCACATGAAAATCATCGAAATTGTAGTAGTACATGAAAGGAGAGGGGTTGAGAGAGCGCAGTGAGCGATATAGAGAAAGTGGTGAGTCGCGGAAAGGCTTATTAATCACCTGACCAACCTGTACTTGCATGACATCGCCGGCGGCAATGTGTTCTTTAGCTTTAACCACGGCAGCGAGGAAATCTTCTTTAGCAAAACTACGTTCTTCGGGGGTTACTAAGCTAGCTAAACTGTAGGGGATCTCTACTGGTTGGCGCAGCATACGGCGTAACTCTAACAGACGTTTTTGGCCTTTGGAGTAGCTATCTGTATCGGCAGGGTCTGCGTAAACTAGAAGGTAGGTGCGACCAATGACGTTATCTACAATGACGGCTTCGTCGATATGCATCAGCATAATGTCGGGCGTGCCCTCGCCTTGACCATGTGGGAAGGGCTTAACTGCAGGGCCTAAGCTAGGTTCCATATGGCGTACAGCATCGTAACCGATGTAACCGGCTAAACCACCGGTAAAGCGAGGAATGCCAGGGCGGTTGGCCACGTTAAAGCGAGTCATATAAGAGCGAATAAACTCAAGAGGATCACCTTCATGGGTTTCGACGACCTTACCATCAGTGATGATCTCAGTGATGTTGTCTTTGCTGCGGATCACTGTACGTGCCGGTAATCCGATAAAGGAGTAGCGTCCGGAGCGCTCACCACCTACCACAGACTCTAATAGGCAAGTCATCTTGCCACCTTTTTTATCGGCATGGGCAAGTTTTAAATAAATGCCTAAGGTAGTGTCTAGGTCTGCAAAAGTCTCTTGTAAAAGAGGGATGCGATTGTAGCCTTGCGCTTTTAATGCGTTAAATTCAATTTCCGTCATTTGTGTGCTCTCTTTTAAGTGGTATCTTTTGACCGGGAGGTTTATGCGCTTTAAAAATAAAAAAACCCGGTCATATCAGATGTACCGGGTTTAATACGTTAAGTCTTTATTTTTGGCTTTTATGGTTAAAGTAGATATGTCAATCTTTACTCTAACCTAAACATAGCCCTAAGACGCTATCAACCCAGCACGCAGCAGCCACCAGCGCCAGTAATAGGCGATGTTGTCATAAGCATAAGCGATTGGGTTGAATTGCATCATTTTAATAAATAAATTTTGGATCGTTGTATACGAATATTGAAAATGGTAACACAGATTTATGAAAAAAGTATGACAATTTTCAGCTTTTGACTCAAGATAGGATTAATCCGGCTGCTTGGTCGCGTTTTTGCTTTTAATCCAGCGCACGGCAGCTGCCAAATCATCAACTAAGTCACCGGATAGTGGTTTGCTGATAGGCTGCCCCTCGTTATAGCCGTAAGGAACGATTAAGCAAGGTACGCCAGCGGCCTCCGAAGCCTTCATGTCGTTTAGTGAGTCACCGACAAAAATAGCGGTTTGTGCTGTGCTCTGGAGCTTTTCTAAGGCGATTAGTACGGGTTCAGGGTGGGGCTTTTTATGCTCGCATGAGTCGCCGCCAATGACCACATCAAAATAGTCACTAAGACCCTTTTTTTCAATTAAAGGGATTGTGAACTCCATTGCCTTGTTGGTGACGAGTCCTAATTTAAACCCTGCATTTTTGAGTGTTGCTAAGGATTCTGTGACGCTAGGATAGAGTTGGCTAAAAACGCCATTATTAGCATGGTAATGGCGACCGAAGGCTTCTTTTGCCTGCTTAAAAATCGTGGATTCTGCTGTGGTAGCGTCAATGTCATTGGCTAAAAAACGCATAATCAGGCGATCTAGGCCTTTGCCCACAAAAGTGCTTAAGGTTTCGAGGGGCAGCTCTTCACGACCGAGTTCTAGCAGGGTCTGATTAGAACAATAAGCGAGTTCGGGCATGCTATCAATCAAGGTGCCATCTAGATCAAAGAGCACTGTATTGATGGTGTTGTTGATATTCATATCAGGTCTTGATTAAATTACCGTCAGCCAAATCAATTTGCTCACGCATTTGCTGGATCACTGTTTGATAGTTTTCAGCACCAAAAATAGCGGAACCAGCGACGAAGGTGTCGGCTCCTGCTGCGCGTACCTCTGCAATATTATCGACCTTGATGCCACCATCCACCTCAAGACGAATTGGCTGACCGCCAGCGGCGACCCAATCATCAATGCGTTTACGGAGTTGAGCGACCTTGTCTAGGGTCGCAGGGATGAACTTCTGCCCACCAAAGCCTGGGTTAACTGACATGAGTAATACCATGTCTATCTTATCCATCACGTAGTCCAGAACGCTTAGGCTAGTAGCCGGATTTAGTACGAGTCCGGCTTGACAGCCAAGTTCACGAATCAGATTAAGTGAACGATCAACGTGTTTGGATGCTTCTGGGTGGAAGGTGATGATGTTAGCACCTGCTTTGGCAAACAGCGGAATAATGCTATCCACGGGCTCTACCATTAAGTGGACATCGATGATGGCGTCTGTGTGCGGACGAATGGCCTCACAGACCAAAGGGCCAATCGTAAGGTTGGGCACATAGTGATTGTCCATCACATCAAAGTGAATCCAGTCAGCACCGTCAGCGATTACCTGCTTTACCTCTTCACCTAAGCGGGCAAAGTCGGCAGATAAAATACTAGGGGCAATAATGGCAGGGAGCTTATTCATGGGGAAAGCCTTTTATTTAAAGTTAGGGTTAGAAGCAATCGCCGGGTAGGTGTACCCAACCGCTCATTAAAATACGGGCACTACGACTCATAATGGCTTTTTTGACTTGCCATTGACCATTTTCCTGTACCGCTTCAGCGCCTACACGTAGAGTGCCTGAAGGATGACCAAAAGTGACGCTCTCACGGTTACCGCCGCCGGCAGCTTGGTTGACGAGAGTGCCTGGAATAGCGGAAGCAGCGGCAATGGCAACTGCTGCCGTGCCCATCATGGCGTGGTGCAATTGGCCCATTGAGAGGGCGCGGACATGTAAATCAATGGCATCAGCCGGAATCGCTTTGCCACTGGAGGTGGTGTAGTCTTGGTTTGGTGAGACAAAAGCGATTTTTGGAGTATGTTGACGATCTTTAGCTTCTTGTACATCACTGATTAAGCCCATGGCTTTAGCGCCGTAAGCGCGAATAGTTTCAAAGCGTTCAAGGGCTTCGGGATTGCCATTAATGTCGTCTTGTAATTCGATGCCACGATAACCTAGGTCGTCAGCGTTTAAGAAAATAGTAGGGATACCGGCGCTAATCATTGTGGCGGGGAATGTGCCAATCCCTGGTACTTCTAGTTCATCAACTAGGTTACCAGTAGGGAACATGGATGCACCTTCAGCGCCATCGTCATCTGATGGGTCGATGAACTCAATAATTATCTCGGCGGCGGGGAAGGTCACTCCGTCCAATTCAAAGTCACCGGTTTCTTGGACCTGTCCATTGCTAATAGGAACGTGAGCCACGATCGTTTTTTGAATATTGGCCTGCCAAATTTTGATGGTGCAGATACCATTGTCAGGAATTTTTGCGGAGTCAATCAAACCAGCATGAATGGCAAAAGGGCCTACCGCTGAGCTGAGGTTGCCGCAGTTACCACTCCAATCGACAAAGTCACTATTAATGGCGACTTGGCCAAAGAGGTAGTCTACATCATGATCTGCTTGCGTACTTTTGCTGATGATAACGGTTTTGGAGGTGGAAGAAGTGGCGCCGCCCATACCATCAATTTGTTTTGCATAGGGGTCAGGGCTGCCGATGACTCGCTTTAAAATAGCATCGCGTGCGGTTCCTGGTGTTTGAGCAGCTTCAGGTAAGTCGCTTAGGCTGAAGAAAACCCCCTTGCTGGTGCCTCCACGCATATAGGTAGCAGGGATTTTAATTTGTGCGACGTGACTCATATTCCATCTCCATTTATAGTGCTTTTTAATGTGTCTTTATTGATAGACTGTAACCCTATGATTATAGCGCTTATGAATAAAAAAATGCCGGAGACAGTTATTAACTATCTCCGGCATGTGCGCTAAGGTAGTGCTGCTGTGCTTTGCAGCAACTTTAGTCCTTTAGTATGACATACGCTCTGTAACGGCGCGATTGACTCTATCAATCAATGTTTTGCTGTCTTTACGAAGCTTGCGACTTGGGCGTACGCCATCTGTATTGGCTGGGCCTTCGGCACGCTGACGAGAGCGTTGCTGTGTTGGCTTTTGGTTACGTCCTTGCTGATTTCTCGCTTTAGGCTGGTAGGCAGGGCGCTCTTGACGCTCTCCATTTGCATTGCGAGCTTCAGAACCATGGTCAGGGCGAGCAAATTCTCTATCCATACCATCAAAGTCGGCTCTTCTCTCACGGCGCGGTGCATTATCAGCACGATCGCTACGAGGTGAGTTGCGGCGATTAGCGCCAGAAGCATTGTTTGGTCTACGTTTGCGGTTAGACGGAGCACTTCGTGGTTTGCTGCTTTGACGGATGGGCTCTAAGCCTTCAATTGTTTCAACATCAAGCTGTTGCCCGGTAAAGCGCTCAATTTTTTTAACTTTAAAGTTTTCGGCAAAAGTTGCAAAACTATAGGCACGACCATCACGGCCTGCGCGACCGGTACGACCAATGCGGTGTACATAGTCTTCTGCTTGCATCGGTAAGTCGAAGTTAATTGCGTGGCTAATACCTTGTACGTCAATACCTCGAGCTGCAACGTCAGTGGCTACTAAAACATGAAGTTTGCCATTTTGTAGTTGGGTAATTGTACGAGTACGTTGACGTTGATTCATGTCACCATGTAATGCGGCAGCATGATAGTCTTTGTCTTTTAGGCGCTCGGCTAGATCGTCAGCACTACGCTTGGTGGCTGTAAATACGATGGCTTGGTATACCGGTTCATTGTCTAAAATATGCTCTAAGAGACGGAATTTATGTCCAGCATTATCAGCGTAAAGTAAGGTTTGTTCGATATTCTCGTGGCGTTGTGTCTGATTAGCAATATTGATGCGCACAGAGTCTTTGAGCATGCTAGCAGCTAAGTTAGCCAGGTTTTTTTCAAATGTGGCTGAGAACATCAATGTCTGACGTGAATCAGGAGTATGCGAAACAATGGCTTTCATATCATCTAAGAAGCCCATGTCAAGCATGCGATCCGCTTCGTCAAGTACTAAGGTCTCGATGTTGTTAAGATCTACACGACCAGCGTTGAGGTGGTCAATTAAACGACCAGGCGTAGCAACTAAGACATCAACGCGACGTTTTAGTGCGTTAATTTGTGGGCCGTAGGGCATGCCACCGACGACTGTCGCCACGCGAATGCCTCGCATGCCAGCGCTATATGTTTTAGTGGCTTCTGCAACCTGCATGGCCAACTCGCGAGTTGGTGTTAAAACCAATAAGCGAACACTTTGCTGCTTACCAGCTGGTGTGGTTGCCATGTGGTGTAAGGCAGGAAGGGTAAATGCAGCAGTCTTTCCACTGCCAGTTTGGGCGCTGACAATTAAGTCTTTGCCTTCTAGAGCGGCTGGGATGGCGGTAGATTGTACTTCTGTAGGCTGCGTGAAGCCGGCTTTATTTAAGGCGCCCAGTAGTACGGGTGCCAGTCCTAATGATTCGAATGACATAGTTTTTCCTAATTAATCTCGTGTCGGTTTATATCGTGCCGACCGGATCAACGCATGGTGAAACTACGCCAGAGGTAGGAGCGATACTATACAAAAACGATTTTTTTAAAATAAATAATCGCAATTGTCTGATTATTTTTGATTAAATCTTTTGTTGCGATATGACTTAGCCGTTTATAGGCTCATGATTCCAGTAAAGGATAGTGTGCTTTCTTTTACAGATAAGACCAATCATTATATAGGGTTTTCCTGATTGGTCAAGGATTTTCTACAAGCTGGTGTTGTTTTATGCTTGGTTTTTTATGAATTGTTGTTTTTTATGTGATATCCGTTTGTGTGGGAGAACACTGGTTTTGAGGCTTGTAGTCTAAATGTACGTAGTTTCAACTAAGTAGTTGATGGTATGTTGCAACGCTCGAATTTTAATTAAGCTTGTTTGATTACTTGTAGTGAGGTGTTGAAGTTAGTGAGGGTTTTATGAGGCGGCTATTAGATTGTGCGATTTTACATGTAGGCCAGCAGATTGATACTGAGGTAGTTAAGCAGCTTGAGCGGACTCGTCTGAGGCATCGACGTTTGAGGTTTCATCGACTTGATTTGTCTGATGGGCTTGGAGTGTCTTTTGATATCACTTTCAGAGAGGAGGACAGGCAGTTCCTATTGCTACAGCTGTTGCGTTATGACGTAGTTATTCTTGTGTTAAATACAGAGAGCTTGAGTTTAGCTAGGCGTTTTTTGTTTTATTTGCATAGTGCTGAAGAGCTGAGTAGTAGTCTTTGTCCTTTTTTTGCCATTACAACTGGGGTACAGCCGGTAGCGATGATAGATTTGATGCGTTTAGGTTTAAGTGATTTTATGCATTTTCCCATTGATGAGGAGGAGTTCAGAGTACGTTTGTTAGCCACGGTGACTAAGCCTCTCCTAAGAGTATCTATTGAGGCTAAGCCTAGCGATAAGATACTGCAAGAGCTACCGAGGACATTGGCATCAAGTCATTTGCCACCCCAAGAACTTAAAAAAGAGTTTTTTGAGGAGTTATTACGTAATGCTGAGCAGGAAACGGGTAGTTATGCTTTTGCATTTAGTGATCAGCAGGCGACTTATTTTGCTGAAAGCTTTAAGGAGGCTAAGCAAAATGTCGTGGATCGCTTTGAGCATGGCTACTTGAGTTATATGTTGCGCTCTACTAAAGGTAATATTGGCCAAGCTGCTACTTTAGCCAAGAAAAATAGACGTTCATTTTGGGAGCTTATGCGTAAGCACAAGATTGATGCGGAGCAGTTTCGTCCGGAGCTTTGATCAAATCGGTTTGTTTAAAGAGAGGCAGTCGTTTATAATTTGTCATCAAAAAATAAATCGAGTAGCAGAAAACTCCATGAATTTCAAGGTTTATCAGGAGTCGCTGAGTTCTTTGGCGTCACCCACCTCTGCTCTTTTCAATTGTTTCCGGAGGTTTAATGTTCCCTACCCTACAAAATGATATCTTCTTGCGTGCGCTAAAGCGTGAGCCTGTCCCTTATACACCATTATGGTTGATGCGCCAGGCTGGTCGCTATTTGCCGGAGTATAAGGAGTGTCGAGCGACCGCAGGGTCATTCATGGGCTTAGCAACTAATCCAGAGTACGCATGTGAAGTAACTTTACAGCCTATTCGTCGTTTTGATTTAGATGCCTCTATTTTATTTGCCGATATTTTATTAATCCCTGATGCGATGGGACTTGGACTGGACTTTGTAACAGGTGAGGGTCCTAAGTTTGCTAAACCGGTTGATAGCGAAGAGCGTGTCGCCGAGCTTGAAGTTCCGGATATGGACAAACTACGTTATGTCTTTGATGCGGTGACTCTGATTCGTAAGGAGTTAGGCGGTAAGGTACCTTTAATCGGTTTTGCTGGTAGTCCATGGACAGTAGCATGTTATATGGTTGAGGGTGCATCTACACGTGAGTATCGCAAGATTAAAACCATGATGTATCAGCGCCCTGAGTTGCTTAAGCAAATCCTCGACATCACTGCTGAGACCACAGCCATTTACTTAAATGAGCAGATTAAAGCTGGTGCCCAAGCGGTGATGATCTTTGATAGCTGGGGTGGTGTGTTACCTGATGGTTTATTCCAGCAGTTTTCTCTCGCCTATACACAGAAAGTGATTGATAAGTTACATCGCCAGCATGATGGTGAGACAATTCCGGTTATTGCCTTCACTAAAGGCGGTGGCTTATGGGTTGAGGACATTGCTAATACCGGTGCCGATGCAGTGGGTCTGGATTGGACCATGAGCTTAGCGCGTGCTCGTCAGTTGACTGGTGATAAGGTCGCTTTACAGGGTAATATCGACCCGATGGCCTTATTTGGTAGCGAAGAGAGCTTGCGTCAGGAGGCTCGTCGTGTGATTGATGACTTTGGTCCTGTCGGTCAGGGTGGTCATGTATTTAATCTAGGTCATGGAATCTCTCAGTTTACTAATCCAGAGCAAGTCGCCGTATTAGTAGACGAAGTTCATAATCACAGTAAGCAATATCACAAGTAGTTTTTGTCGTTGATTTCAATTAGCGGAGCCCATTTTTCCTCGGATTAATGGGCTCGTTTTGACTGGAGAGGTTTTTTATGCAGCATCCTTGGGTGCGAGTGGCCTTGGCTTTGCCTTTAGGCGATTTATTTGATTATCGTTTGCCAGAGGGCATGGAGGCCCTGATTGGTCAGCGTGTGCGCGTACCCTTTGCTGCCAAGGAATTAATCGGTTTAGTGATTGAAAGGCCGGAGCAGCCTGCTTATGAGGAGTCTTCAATTAGGGAGGTGCTGGAGGTTTATGATGATTTGCCACCTATGCCTAGTGATTGGATTCAATTTGGTGAGTTTGCTGGTAATTACTATCAACGCCCTCTGGGAGAGGTACTCTTGCCTAGTATGCCAGTACCTTTGCGTAACCCCAAGGCCTATACCGGTGTGCGTTCGGCGGGTGGACCAGTCAAACGATTATTGAATCGACAGGCTTCAGCAGCAAAAAAAGCAGCTAGAGCAGCGAAAAAGGCTGCCCAAGCTGTTCAACATAGTTCCGAAGAGCAAGTGCTTGTGGATTCAGCAGTAGTACAACAGCCACAAGTTGAGCGTCCCCAGTTATCGGAAGCCCAGCAGGCAGCTTTTGAACATATTACGCAGATTGATGGTTATAAGACCGTGTTACTCCATGGAGTTACTGGTAGTGGTAAAACAGAGGTGTATTTGCATGTAGCAGAGCATGTGCTAGCTCAAGGCAAGCAGGTCATGGTGTTAGTGCCCGAAATTAATCTCAGTCCGCAACTACAGCGTAAGTTCAAGGAGCGCTTTCCTGATGAGCAGATAGCAGTGATGCATAGTAGTCTTTCGGATGGTGAGCGATTGGCCGCTTGGGTAGCAGTACAAACGCAACAAGCCGGTATTATCCTAGGCACCCGTATGGCAATTTTTGCACCAGTACAGCAATTAGGGTTGATTGTTAT
Source organism: Alcaligenaceae bacterium (assembly GCA_012518515.1). Classification (GTDB taxonomy): domain Bacteria; phylum Pseudomonadota; class Gammaproteobacteria; order Burkholderiales; family Burkholderiaceae_B; genus Oligella. The sequence continues at coordinate 633 of JAAYRZ010000103.1, read as the reverse complement.
TGATGAGGAGCATGATCCTTCTTATAAGCAGTTGGACGCTTTACGTTATTCGGCTCGAGATCTCGCTGTGTGGCGCGCTCATCAATTAAGCATTCCAGTCGTCTTGGGCTCGGCAACTCCTTCTTTGGAAACTTGGCATCATGCCCAACAGGGCAAATACGATCTCTGTAGTTTGCCTGATCGGGTAGGTGCGACAGCATTCAAACCTAGCTTTGAGTTTATCAATACACGCAAAGAAAAGTTGATAGAAGGCCTTAGTCAACCCATGCTGGATGAGATAGAACGTTGTATAGAGCGTGGCCAGCAGGCTTTGGTGTTTATTAATAGGCGAGGCTTTGCACCGGTGCTGCATTGTCCTTCTTGTGCTTGGAATAGTGAGTGCACACGATGCTCAGCCTTTATGGTGATGCATCGACAGGAGCGTAAGGGTGGTGGGCCTAATCTCTATACATTGCAATGTCATCATTGTGGTTTGCAGAGTCGTCCTCCGCGTGCTTGTCCAGATTGTGGCAATTTAGACATTCAGCCCTTGGGTCGTGGTACTCAAAAGGTTGAGGAATACTTAGCTCAGCAGTTTCCGCAGGCACGTATTCAACGCATTGATGCAGATAGCACAAAGCGTAAGGGCCAAGC
>JAAYRZ010000102.1 GCA_012518515.1 Alcaligenaceae bacterium | reverse complement strand
CCTAAAAGCGCATCAATTCCACCGAATTGAAATTTCTGCTTAACATCCACATCCACATCAGGCCACGTCGTGAGGTAGGGCGACACAACCTTTAATAGCCATTGATAACAAGGATGGCACTCCATGCCGATGTGCAAGGTGCCGCGTTCGCCCTGTGCAAATTGGAGTAATTGCTCTTCGGCCATTTCCAGTTGTGGGAGGATGCGATTAGCTACGGCAAGTAGGTACTCTCCAGATTGAGTTAGTTGCAGATTTCGGCCTCCACGGCGCCATATCTCAGTGCCTAGTTGTTGCTCTAGTTTCTTCATGCTGTGACTAAGTGCGGACTGAGTGACATGTAGTACTTCTGCAGCAGCGGTTAGTGAGCCTTGCTTTTTAACTTGTTGGATGATGGCGAGGTGAATGCGTTCTAACATGGCTTATGAATCTTGCTCATTGGTTTGTGAAAATATACCATTTTACTTCATATATAAGCCTACCTACAATACTAATCATTCCTTATCAGTTAAATTTTACAAATAGTGAGTAGTATATGACAACGATCCATAATCTTGGTTTTCCTCGTATTGGCAGTAAACGAGAATTGAAATACGCTTTAGAGTCTTATTGGAAGGGCGAGTCGTCACGCGATGATTTAAAAGTCGTAGGGGCTCAATTACGTCAGCGCCATTGGGCTAATCAAGAAGGCTTAGATTTAGTGCCAGTTGGCGACTTTTCTTTTTACGATCAAGTGCTTGATACCAGTTTTTTGTTAGGTAATTTGCCGGAGCGTGTTCAAGATTTTCATGGTGATACGCTGGATAACTACTTCCGTGTTGCCCGTGGACGTTCTGCTCAGACAGACGAAGAACATGACACATGCTGCGGTGGGGTAGCTGCGGGTGAAATGACGAAATGGTTTGATACCAACTACCACTACATCGTACCGGAGTTGACTGCTGAAACACAGTTTAAATTAGACGCCTCTAATCTCCTGCTGCAACTCGCAGAATCCAAAGCTCAGGGCGTTAAGGCTAAGCCGGTGATTATTGGACCGATGACTTATTTAGCCATTGCTAAGGCCAAAGATGACTCCAATAAGCTAGCCTTATTAGAGCGAATCGTGCCGGTTTATGCTGAGCTTTTGACTATCTTAGCTAAAGAGGGTGTTGAATGGGTACAGATTGATGAACCTATTTTAGTAACTGAGTTAGATGAGGATTGGCGAGCTGCTTTTAATATAGCTTATGAGGCACTTAAAGACAGTGGTCTTAAGTTATTGGTCGCAACTTATTTTGGTCAACTGCAAGAAAATACTGAGTTAGCAGTTAATTTACCAGTGGCTGGTTTGCATGTTGATGCGATTAATGACCGTGAAGGAGTTGAGTCGCTAGTACAAACTCTAGGTGCTGAAAAAGTATTATCCGTTGGCATTATCAATGGGCGTAATGTTTGGAAAACGGATTTGACAGGGGCCTTAGATTACCTAGAACCTCTTGCAAAGAAATTGGGTGATAGATTATGGATTGCACCATCTTGCTCTTTATTGCATGTCCCAGTAGATCTTGCGAGTGAAGAAAAGTTAGATAGTGAGGTTAAATCGTGGTTAGCCTTTGCTTTACAAAAACTTGAAGAATTACAAGTATTAGGCAAAGCACTTCGTGAAGGCCGTGATGCGGTAAAAGCTGAGCTTGCTGAGAACTTGGCTGCACTCACAGCTCGTCGTAATTCATCACGTGTTAATAATCCTGCGATTAAAAAGGCTGTGGCTGCGATTACGCCTGAGTTAGGCAAGCGTCAAAGCGAATGTGCGGAGCGTGCCACTAAGCAAAAAGAAAGGTTAGAGCTACCACTATATCCTACGACTACCATTGGTTCATTTTCGCAAACTGCGGATATTCGTCGTGTGCGTAGCGAGTATAAAGCGGGTCGTTTGGATGAGGTGGCTTATGTTGCTGCGATGCGTGCTGAAATTGCTCGCTGTGTAGAGGAGCAAGAGAAGTTAGGTTTAGATGTCTTTGTGCATGGTGAAGCTGAACGTAATGACATGGTGGAGTACTTCGGTGAGCAGCTAGACGGCTATGTATTTAGCCAGTACGCTTGGGTACAGTCTTATGGTTCTCGTTGCGTGAAACCACCAATTTTATTTGGTGATATTAGTCGTCCAGAAGCGATGACAGTTAAGTGGACGCTTTATGCACAATCTCTCACTAATAAGCCAATGAAGGGTATGTTGACGGGGCCGGTGACCATTCTAAATTGGTCTTTTGTACGTGATGACCAACCCCGATCAGTATCTTGTCAGCAATTAGCATTAGCTATTCGCGAAGAGGTATTAGATTTAGAAAAAGCCGGCGTGAACGTGATTCAGATTGATGAGGCGGCGTTACGAGAAGGCCTTCCACTACGTCAGTCGCAATGGAAGGATTATCTGGATTGGGCCATTGAAAGCTTCCGTATTACGGCTAACGGTGTGAGTGATGAGACGCAAATCCATACCCACATGTGCTATTCAGAATTTAACGACATCATTGCTTCAATTGCGGAGATGGATGCAGATGTGATTACGATTGAAACAAGCCGTTCAGATATGGAGCTACTAGATGCCTTTAAGGATTTCCATTATCCAAACGAAATGGGTCCCGGCGTGTATGACATTCACTCGCCAAATATTCCGACTGTAGAGGATATGGTCGGATTGATGAAAAAAGCCGCTGAGCGTATTCCTGCTGAGCGTCTATGGGTCAATCCAGATTGTGGCCTCAAAACCCGTCAATGGTCTGAAGTCATTCCAGCGCTGACTAATATGGTTGAAGCTGCGAAGATTTTGCGCGCCAGCAATTAATCAGAATAGCGTCTGACGTTGTAGCAAGTTTTGGCTGAAGGGTCAGGACTTGCTTGTCACTAAAAATAAAATGTCGAATATTGGCTCCAATATAATTTATGAGAAAAATTCATGGAGTAGTGAAAAAATACCATTTTACTTCATTTGTTTCATTTTCTACAATAGACATATTCGAGCTTCATTCTCTTATGAAATGTACAAGAATAATTTAGGGCAGTAGGAAGCCATTAAAATGACCAAAAAATTTGCATTAAATATAAAAAAAATCAGTTTTGACGAGAACTATACACCTTCTGACGATACTCGTTTAACCACTAACTTCGCTAATCTAGCCAGAGGCGAGAGCCGTCAGCAAAATTTGCGTAATACTATCCGAATGATCAACAACCGCTTTAATAGTTTGGCGGATTGGGATAATCCTAAAGGCGATCGCTATTCAGTAGAAATTGAAATTGTTTCTGTCGACCTTGATGTGGAAGGCAGGGGCGAAGACTTTCCAATTATTGAAGTCCTCAATACGCATATTATTGATCATAAAAATAATCAACGCTTTCAAGGGATCGTTGGTAATAGTTTTTCTTCTTATGTGCGTGATTATGACTTTAGCGTCTTACTGCCTGAACACAATAAAGATAAAAGTGAATTCAGTTTACCGGAAGGCTATGGCGATATACACGGTAAGTTGTTTAAGTACGTGGTGAATTCTACAGTTTTCAAAGAAAACTTTAATAAAGCGCCCGTGATTTGTCTGAGCGTTTCTAGCACTAAAACGTATTACCGCACCGGTAATGAGCATCCTATTTTGGGTATCGAATATCAGCAAGATGAGTATTCTTTGACAGATCAGTATTTTGATAAGATGGGTTTAAAAGTGCGCTATTTTATGCCTAAAGGCAGTAAAGCGCCATTTGCTTTTTACCATAGTGGGGATCTGCTGAGTGATTATTCCAATCTTGAATTGATTAGTACGATTAGCACGATGGAAACGTTTCAAAAAATTTACCGCCCAGAAATTTACAATGCTAACTCACCTGCGGGTAAATGCTATGAGCCCCGCTTAAATCATGAAGACCATTCACTAACCCAAATTGTCTACGATCGCGAAGAGCGAACCACCTTAGCCAAAGAGCAAGGCAAATTTACTGAAGAGCACTTCATTAAACCGCACCAACAACTTCTTGAGAAATGGGCAGCTAGCTATACTCTTTAATTAATTAAACACGTATTTATCATGACAAAATTATTACCTACATCAACTGCTGGCAGTTTGCCTAAACCTTCTTGGCTTGCAGAGCCTGAAAAACTTTGGTCTCCATGGCTATTAGAAGGGGAGGTGCTGACGGAGGGCAAACACGATGCATTGCGTTTAGCCTTGTTCGAACAGCAACAAGCAGGGATTGATATTATTAGCGATGGTGAGCAGACGCGCCAACACTTTGTGACCACCTTTATTGAGCATCTTAGTGGGGTGGATTTTGAGAAACGCGAAACGGTGAGAATCCGTGACCGTTATGATGCTAGTGTTCCAACAGTGGTTGACGCGGTAGCTCGTACGAAGCCCGTATTTGTGGAAGATGCTAAGTTTTTGCGCCAACAAAGTAATCAAACAATCAAATGGGCCTTGCCGGGTCCTATGACCATGATTGATACGCTTTACGACGACCATTATAAAAGTCGTGAGAAGCTAGCTTGGGAATTTGCCAAAATCCTTAATGAAGAAGCTAAGGAATTAGAAGCAGCAGGTGTAGATATTATTCAATTTGATGAGCCGGCCTTTAATGTCTTTTTCGATGATGT
>JAAYRZ010000101.1 GCA_012518515.1 Alcaligenaceae bacterium | reverse complement strand
TGGTACTTAGTGGTATTCATTTGATCAAGTTCTGGTTCTCAGTAAGCCGTGATGAGCAATTGCGCCGCTTTAAACAGCGTCAAAATCATCCGCTTAAGCAGTGGAAGCTTTCACCGATCGATCTTGCTTCCCTCGATAAGTGGGATGATTATACACATGCTAAAGAAGCGATGTTTTATCATACTGATACGAGTGATGCGCCTTGGACTGTCGTCAAGTCAAATTGTAAAAAGCGGGCTCGTTTAAACGCGATGCGCTATGTCTTGCATCGTTTTAATTATGCCAATAAAGATATAAAGACCGTAGGGAAAATCGATCCACTGTTGGTGGGTCGTGCTAATGTCATTTACGAATCGGGTGAAAATGATTTAAGTAACCTCGATATGAAAAGTGTTTAAGTGAAGCTAGGTGTATAGTTAGCTTCTTCGGATGGCGTCAGGTTATCTTAATGACCGCTATAAGCTAATCCGATCATAGTTTAGAATTTAGGAGTTTTTATGGAATATCAGTATGACCTTTTTGTGATTGGCGCCGGTAGTGGTGGCGTCAGAGCGTCACGTTTTGCCGCTCAGGCAGGGGCTAAAGTGGCCGTTGCCGAAACTAAGGATTTAGGCGGTACGTGTGTTAACGTGGGTTGTATTCCTAAAAAATTATATAGTTATGCTGCCCAGTTTAATGAGGCCTTTACGGATGCAGCAGGTTATGGTTGGTCCGTTGGTGAGACATCCTTGGACTGGGCCTTACTAAAAAAGAATCGCGCCCAAGAAATTTCTCGCCTAAATGGTATTTACGATAATTTGATTAAAAATTCCGGAGCTGAGTTGATTCGTGGGTGGGCCAGTATTGTAGATGCACACACGGTAGAGGTTGATGGTCAGCAATACACTGCCAAGCATATTTTAGTGGCGCCAGGTGGGTGGCCAATGGTGCCTGAGGTGCCTGGGAAGGAGCACATCATTACGTCAAATGAGGTGTTTGACCTTGAGCCGTTTCCCAAGCGTTTCTTAATTGTGGGTGGGGGCTATATTGCTTGTGAATTTGCCTCTATTTTCAATAGTTTAGGTTCAGAGGTGGCGCTAGTTTATCGTCGAGACCAGGTCTTAAGAGGTTTTGACCAAGATATCCGTCAGCACATTAGCGATGAAATCATCAAAGCAGGTATTGATTTACGTGTCAATACAGAAGTTTCAGCGATCGAAAAAGTTGGCGATACCTTGAAGGTCACGCTTAGCACCAATGAGGTGGTTGAGGTGGATGCAGTGATGTACGCTACGGGTCGCGTGCCCCGAGTTGAGGGCCTAGGCTTGGAAAACGTCGGTGTTGAGTTAGGAGAGAGAGGTGAGATTAAGGTGGATGAAAATTATCGTACCAACGTCCCTTCCATTTTTGCTCTAGGTGATGTCACTGATCGTGTTCAATTAACGCCGGTAGCTACTGGTGAGGCTATGGTGTTGATTGACTATTTGTTTGCTAAGGGTGAGCGTAAACTAAGCTACGACTTTATTCCTACTGCTGTTTTCACCCATCCTAATATCGGTACAGTAGGTTATACCGAGGAGGAGGCGCGTGAGAAGTTTGGTGATGTGGTTATTTACCGTTCTGAATTTAGGCAGCTTAAGCATACGCTCAGTGGTAATACAGCCAGAACCTTGATGAAATTGATTGTCGATAAAGCCACTGATAAGGTGGTAGGCTTGCATATGGTGGGTGACGAAGCAGGTGAGATTACTCAAGGTTTTGCAGTTGCTATGAAAGCCGGTGCAACTAAAGCGGATTTCGATAGTACGATCGGTATTCATCCGACCGCAGCTGAAGAATTCGTCACTATGCGTCAGCCTGTTACAGAGTAATATTAATTGATCATTTATTCACTAAAGCTCTAGTTTAACTAGGGCTTTAATTTTTTATATGTGTTGAGTAAAGATCAATTTAAAGGGAGTCCTTGGTATGAAAGAAGGTATTCTTAGCATACTAGAAAGTGTAGGCGTAGCGGATAATGCCGTAGCGGTAAAAATCGTGTTTTTATTATGTGCTTTATTTCTTACAGCACTATATTACTTAGCAGCTAAAACACTTGTTGATCGTGGTTTTCGTCGTCTTCTACAAAAGGCAAAAGGTTCTTTTTTACCTATTTTGGGGCAATCAAAGGCATTACGTCATGCTTATTTAATGACCGTTGTTATGGTCTTCAGAGCGCTTAGCGAAATGTTTTTTGATAGTAGCGATGAGCTACGAGGTCTGATTGATATTGTTTCTAGTGTCTTAATTCAGATTTTCTTTGCATTAGCATTAGCCGCTCTTATTGATGTCTTTGGACGCCTAGCGCGACGCAATAGAAAGTTGGAGGCGTTGCCAATACAAGGCATACAGCAAACGCTTAAATTAGTATTGTTAGTCATTACGATTGTATTGATCCTGTCCGTTTTGATGGGGCAGTCGCCTGCTATTGTTATCAGTGGTTTTGGTGCAATGACAGCGGTGCTGATGCTAGTTTTTCAATCACCTATTCTAGGCTTTGTCTCGGGTATTCAGTTATCAGCAAACAACATGCTGAAAGTTGGCGATTGGCTGGAAATGCCAAAGTACGATGCTAATGGTGATGTGATTGAAATTGGTATTACGACGGTTAAGGTGCAAAACTTTGATAAAACGGTGACGACCATTCCAACCACGGCTTTGATTTCAGACTCCTTTAAAAACTGGGGAGGCATGATTGAAACTGGCGGTAGGCGTATTAAGCGTCAGGTGTTTATTGATATTAACAGTATTCGTTTTATCACCGAAGACGAGTTACGAGAAATTAGTGGTAGTCGTCGTCTGACAGATTATCTGATCGCTAAAAATATAGAAATTTCTGAACATAACGAAAATATTAAGACTGAGGGTTTAGGGCGTTTTTTAGATCAACGTAGGATGACTAATATTGGTACTTTCAGAGCCTATATCGTCGCCTATTTAAGGCAGCACCCACGTATCAGACAAGAGATGAGCCTTATGGTAAGACAAATGGAATCAACACCCCAAGGGGTTCCTCTAGAGGTGTATTGCTTTACCGATACGACAGTCTGGGCTGAGTACGAAGGGATACAGAGCGATATATTTGACCATATTTTTGCGGT
>JAAYRZ010000100.1 GCA_012518515.1 Alcaligenaceae bacterium | reverse complement strand
TCTGCCACATTATTGATGGATGTGAAGCTCAATGCAGAACAGACACAATATATTTACTTGGATTCTAGAAGTTTAAGTGAGTTGAAGGAGGTTGTCTCAGTCAATTTAAAAAATGCTAATTGGGAACCATGGTTATCGGCAGAGTCAGGTCTTAGTACCTGGACTAATGGTCATCAACAGCTACAGCTTTACTTTAGTCCTCAAGCTGAGGGAACTGCTTTATATGTGTTAATACAACAAAACGTAAAGGAACCACATGAAAATTCGCATTAATAACAAGGCGACCGTTGTAATTAGTTTAGCTATTTTTGCTGGGTTGTTAGGGGCTTGGTCAGCACAACAATATATTAGCGAAAAGGTTGAAATGCTTGAAGCTCAGGCAAGGGTTGAAACGGTACAAAGGGTAGTTGCTGCTTATGACTTACCGGAAGGAACCAAAATAGAGGCGGTTCATGTGGCGGTGCGTGATATTCCCAAAGAGTGGGTTGTTAGTGGGAGTGTTTTGCCGGAAGAGTTTATTCATATTGAGGGACAGGTAGTCAGTGCAGCTTTAAAAAGAGGTGATCAGTTGCTATGGGCAAATACTAGTCAAGTCAAAACAAAACCTTTTTCTGACAAAATTAGTTCCGGTCGACGAGCAGTTACTATTCCTGTCGATACGATTAATTCTGTCTCGGGTATGTTGGTGCCTGGTGATTTAATTGATCTTTATGTGTCTTTTGAATATCGTCGAAAGCAAATTACTGCTCCTCTATTACAAGGTGTTCTAGTGATGGCGACAGGCCAACAAAGCCGTCCAAGCATGGACTCTACAGATGTTAACTCGAGATACTCTACGGTAACCTTGGATACTGCTCCAGAAGAAGCTGCAAAACTTGTAGCGGCTAGGCAGGCTGGTACGCTTACTGCTTTATTGCGTAATCCGAGTGATGATAAGGCAACTCAAAAAGCAGTTAGAGGGGATTTGGCCAATATGCTGGGTATCGCAACGCCACCGCCACCAATCAAGCGTAAACCACAGGTTATTTACGGCGACCAACACAATAAGAAACTACCAAACTTGGCTATTAATCAAGAACAAGAAAATCAGAATCGTGATGAACGTGGTGTTTTTGAATTGCCAGGCCAAGAAGATTTAGTTAGTGCATGGATCAACTCTTTGCCAGAAATGGGTGTGATTGATGAGGCTACTCTGAGAACTCATTTTGGTGATGGGCAAGAGGTTTTGTTATTAGAGTAATTAAGGCAGTTTAAAAATAGTCAGAAAATTATGTGGCAATTGATATGAACAATAAATTTGAAAAACTCAAGGAGATCTTATGAGAAACACAGTTAACGTCATTGTTATTTATTTAACTGCTTGGTTTTTGCTTTGTTTACCTAGCTTAAGCTTAGCGCAACAAAAGATTAATTTAACGGTTGGTCAAATACATGTGTTGCCTTCAGAGCAAATTGCCAGAGTTGCAGTGGGTGATGGGAGTGTCATTAATGCAGTGACAGATGATGACAAGGAAGTTGTTATTTTTGCACGTGAAGCGGGAGATACCAGTTTGCAAATTTGGGATGTTGATGGCAACTCAAAAAACTATCAAATCCGTGTTGCATCGGCAGTGCAAAATCGTATTCAGCATGATATTCGTAATATGCTGAACCGAATTGATAATGTCAAAGCCACTGTTTTGGGGGATAAGGTCATCGTTGAGGGTGAGAAGCTAAGTGACGCTGATAGGGAACGAGTGCAACTATTAGCTAAACATTATCCTCAAGTGATTGATATGACCAGTCAAGTCGGGTGGGATCAGATGGTGCTACTGGATGTTCAAATTCTTGAGATACCTCGAAATTTTTTACAGGAAATAGGGGTTAGCTGGCAAGGGGCTAGCCAAGGTGGTTTTAATGCAGGGGTTGTTTGGGATAGTACTGCTAGCAATTTATTGATGCGACCGGGCGAGGAGGCTATGGAAGCATTATTTGCTCAGCATAATCCGCTGGGCTATTTTGGAGTTAATGCGCTCTTGAGTTCCAATATAAAGGCTATGACTAATGAGGGTAAAGCGGTTATGTTGGCTCAACCTCAGTTAATGGCTCGAAGTGGTGCCACTGCTGAGTTCTTAGCGGGGGGTGAAGTGCCTTATGCAATCGCCGATGGTAATGGTAATACACAAACTGTCTTTAAACCTTATGGAGTGAGTTTGCAAATTACACCACGGATTGAGAAAAATGGTATTGTACGCTCCAGTATTAATGTTGAAGTCAGCTCTATCGATGGTTCTATGGTTTTACAGGGTGGCCCTGCATTAAAAATCCGTCGAACAAATACAGAATTCAACGTAAAGTCAGGTGAAACACTGGTTTTATCCGGTTTTATTTCCCGCGATCAAATGCAGAATATGGATAAGATGCCAGGAATGGGTGATGTACCTATTTTAAGTGCACTATTTCGTTCTAAAAAATTCCAGAATAATGAAACTGAATTAGCAATCTTTGTACGACCTGTTGTGGTGTCTTCAGATAATGAGGATATTCAACGACGTGTGATGCGATCACAGGCAATTGTTGATAGTACCTTTGAGCAACAAGCGCTATTAAACGTACCAATTAATCCAACGGTAGAAAAAGCTCAGTCAAGTCTTTTGTCTATGAGCTCAGCTCCTAGGTCAAAGTTAGATGTACAGCAAACATTTACTCCCAAGACTTTTTATGCAAAAGAAATTCCAAGCTTCCATATTACAAAAAAGGAAAAGTTAATCATTCGTCCTTTAGTTTCAAAAAAAGGATCCTAAGTATGAATAGAGTACTTTTGAATCTTAGCTTTGAAGGGGGTGAGAGCGAACAAAAATGGTTTGATCTCCCACTTAATATCGGTAGGCAGGAAACTAATAGTCTATTACTTAAAAGTTGGCGAGTTGCCAAACAACATGCCAATATTTTTTACAAGGAAAATACACTTTATTTGCATGACTTAGGCTCTTTAGGCGGTTCAGTCATCAACACACAACGCATTTATCATGTACATCCACTTGAGATGAATGACCAAGTTGTGATAGGTCCTTGCTTGATAAGGATTTTGGATATTCAGAGTTCGTCTTTAACTAGTGAGGACAAAACTAAAGAAGTAGCAACTCAAACACCAGTTAATTATGTTATTTCTTCAGATAATGTCGAAGAGCCATCGGCGGTAGGGCAACTAGCTTTAAAACCAGAGCTTCAAGCTTATGACAATAAGACTAAAGAGCAAAACAATGCTGATAGCAATACGGGGATAACTAGTTTTATTGATACTAAGGTTGATACCAAAATACTCATAAGTCAACGTAATCAGCTGCATAAATTACTTTTAGATGCACTTGATCTGAAGAGAAATAATATCACGATGATGGATGACTCTTTGCTAAGAGAGGAGGCGGGCAAGCTTCTTGAAAAAATCATTAGAGATGATAAGCAATTTAGCAATCTGAGTTATGCGGAAGAGCTTTGCGCCATGGTGTTAGACGAGGCTGTCGGCTTAGGGCCTTTAGAGAGTTTATTAAAAGATTCGAGTATTACCGAGATCATGGTTAACCGTCATGATGAAATTTATATTGAACGTGCCGGTAAGCTAGAGTTATATCCCATGAGCTTTAGTAGCAATCAATCAGTCGTCTCCATCATTGACCGTATTGTTTCCCCTATCGGTAGGCGTATTGATGAAAGCTCCCCGATGGTTGATGCACGATTAAAGGATGGTTCTAGGGTCAATGCCGTGCTGCCGCCCATAGCGATTAAGGGAGCGAATATCACTATACGAAAATTTCCGCTTAAGCGTCCTGAAATGAGAGATTTAATCAGTCTTGGCTCCTTGGACCAATACATGAGTGATTTTTTGGATATGTGCGTTAAAAATCGGATGAATATCATTATCTCAGGGGGAACAGGATCGGGTAAAACAACGTTATTAAATATTCTCTCAAATTGTATTCCTGAGACTGAACGGATTGTCACGATTGAAGATGCAGCAGAATTACGTCTAAATCATGAACACTTAATCAGTTTGGAGTCTCGTCCTGCGAATACTGAGGGGCGCGGTGAAATCAGTATCCGTGATTTAGTCAAAAACTCTTTACGCATGCGACCTGATCGGATTGTGGTTGGAGAATGTCGTGGTGGTGAGGCCTTTGATATGCTCGCTGCATTCAATACTGGGCATGAAGGAAGTCTAACTACTTTGCATGCAAATACCCCACGTGATGCTATTGCGCGTTTGGAAGTTATGATCCTAATGGCAGGGATGGACATTCCGATTAATGCCATACGTGAGCAGATTGCTTCTAGTATTGATTTTATTATCCAACAAACTCGACTGAGTGATGGTCGCCGGGTAGTTTCTTCTATTGTTGAGGTGTGTGGCATGGAGAGTGGCATTATCAAGATGCAGGAGATTTTTAAATATGAAAAGGGTGCTAAGGCTGGGTTTTATGGATTAGGAATTATTCCAGAGCAATTTGAGCGTTTGAAAGAGCAAGGACATGAGATAGACATTAGCCACTTTAATCAAGTTAGCAGAGGCTTGTCTTCTCAGCCACAAAGCTTGCATTGAAGTCTTTAAAAATTTATTTAAAACGGAGGGGGTAATGATTGTAGTTAGTTTGGTGTTTGCTTCTATTTCAATCGCATTGATTTGTTGGCTTATTTTACAAGGCTTTAATCAAACGGCTACTCGTTATGAGGCACAGTTAAAAGAGCAAATGCGAGTGCAGCTAAGCGATGCTTTTATTTTCTTTGACCCAGTACAGCTGTGGAGCTTTGCGGTTGCTGCGACGTGTTCGGTATTTTTTATCTCGTGGATAGTTTTTAAGCTTTGGTGGCTTTCTTTGAGCCTAGCCTTAGTTATCTTTTTTATGCCTAAATTATTATTAGTCATTTTAAAGAAACGGCGTTTGCACGCTTTTGATAAGCAGCTGCCTGATTTTTTATTATCACTTTCTGGTGCTTTAAAGGCAGGATCTGGAGTTCAAACAGCGATTCAGACATTGAGTGAGGATGCACAGTCACCTCTTGCTCAAGAGCTTTCTTTGCTTTTAAGGGAGCAACGTATTGGTGTGCCATTTGATCAGTGTCTCAGAAATCTGGCGGCGCGGATGCCTTCTGAAGCATGTGAGCTTTTTGTTTCTTCATTGCGTATTAGTGCTCAGACAGGAGGAAATCTATCTGAAGCAATAGAGCGTATTGCTTCAACTTTACGAGCTCGAATTCAGATTCAAGGTCGTATAAAAGCCTTAACCTCACAAGGTAAGATGCAAGCAGTAGTTATGTGTTTTCTACCTATAGCTTTGATGCTAGTCTTAAGCAAGTTAGATCCTGAAGCGATGCATTATTTATGGCATAGCTATATGGGATGGGCGGTGCTTGGATTGATCTTCTTTTTAGAAGTATTAGGGGTATGGATGATTAGTAAAATTGTTGCGATTGATGTCTAAGGTGAGCCGATGTCTTCATTATTTATCTACTTAAGTCTTTCTGCGACTACGATTTCTTTTGCATTGTTGATTTACTGGTTATTGATGCCGAGTATTAAGGCTGAGGCGGTCAAACCGGTGCGGTTGGAAATCCATCCACTCTGGCGTTTTTGTTGGCCGTGGCTTAATTTGTTTTCTTCTATTGCCAAACCTTTGATGTCTTGGCGTTATCGGATGGCAGTAGAGAAAGAGATAATCAAAGCAGGCCGTTTAGACCTTTTGGAAGCAGAGCATGTATTTGGTATGCAAATTGGTGCTAGTCTTTTTGGCTTTGTGCTAGCTGCTACCTTATCTTGGCTCTTCGGTTTTGAACTCAAATTATTGTTTTTATTATCGTTTTTAAATGCGTGCTTATTCTTTTATTTGCCGCGTCATCAACTCAAGCTTCAGTCAAGGCAGCGGCAGCGGTTGATTCTTAGGCAGTTCCCATTTTTCCTAGATATGATTACTCTGTCAGTGGAGGGTGGATTGAATTTTCATGGTGCATTAAGTCAGACGCATCGCTTATTGCCTAAGGGCCCCTTAAAAACCGAAATAAATCATGCGCTAAGTGATATACGAGCAGGACTCTCACGACAGGAGGCCTTAAAAGAGATGGCTAAAAGAAGTGATTTAGAAGAAGTGCATCATTTGATTTCTTCTATTGCTCAAAGTCAGAAGCTAGGCGTTAGTCTTGGTCCTATATTAAGAGCTCAATCTGAACAACGACGAAGTGAACGCTTTATGCGGGCTGAAAAGCTGGCTTTGGAAGCTCCGGTCAAAATGCTTTTTCCACTGGTCACTTGCATTTTTCCATGTACCTTTATTGTGATTGCTTTTCCCATCGCATTAAAGCTGATGAATGCAGCATGGTAGTCAGGGGCTCATGATGAAAATTACTTATTGTCTCAGTCCTTTCGCTAAGCTTAAAGGGTTACTCGCTAAGTCAGATTTAGGACAAGATGAGTACTATGTTTTTGCACCTTGTCGCGCTATTCATACGTTCGGAATGCGTTTTGCTATTGATGTCATCTTTTGCGATAAAACAGGTTATATTTTAAAGCACTATCGACAATTACCGCCTAATCGTTTAGTCTTTGTAACTAAGGCTTTTTTTACTATCGAGTTTGTTTCTACTGATTCACCTAGTGATGAGCAGCTGCAGGCCATTGTGGATGGTTGTTTAGTTTCTAATCGAGATGGTGTAAATAAGCGTCGCTGGATTTAAAAGAATTCTTAATATAATAAATGGAGATGATATGAGCTATAGAGTGCCGGTTGAGGATATAAACTTTAACCTCAAAACCATGGGTTTATTGGAGCAGATTCAAAATCTGTCTGGTTTTGAGGAAATAACGGATGATTTAGTTGATGCGGTTATTGAAGAAAACTCACGCTTGGTTGAAGATGAAATTGCACCATTAAACGTAGTGGGTGACCAAGATCATCCTGTTTGCACTGATGGTAAAGTGACGTTAAGTAAGGGCTTCAAAGAAGCGTTGGCTTTATTTTCTGAAGGGGGTTGGCAAGCTTTACAGCATGACCCTGAGTTTGGTGGTCAAGGCTTCCCCAAACTATTAGCAACGGTATTAGCTGAAAACCTTAACGCTGCAAATATGGCCTTTGCTTTATGCCCTGTGCTGACTGATGGTTGTATTGAGGCTGTGAGCCAGGCCGGTAGTGAAGAGCAAAAGCAATTGTTTATTCCTCCCATGGTTGAAGGGCGTTGGACTGGCACCATGAATTTGACCGAGCCTCAAGCAGGCTCAGATTTAGCACTGTTAAAAGCTAGGGCGGTCAAGCAAGATGATGGTTCATATCGTATCAGTGGTCAAAAGATTTTTATTACTTGGGGTGAGCATGACGGTGCGGAAAATATTATCCATCTAGTCTTAGCTCGTACACCAGATGCACCTGCAGGAGTAAAAGGAATTTCGCTGTTTGTAGTTCCTAAGTTTCTTATCAATGAAGACGGCAGTCTAGGTAAGCGTAATGATGTGATATGTGCTTCTCTAGAGCATAAGTTGGGGATTCATGGAAGTCCGACTGCTGTGATGGTTTTTGGTGATAATAAAGGCGAAGTAGGTGAGGGTGCTATCGGTTATTTGATTGGCGAAGAAAATGACGGCCTACGCCATATGTTTGTCATGATGAATGAAGCTCGTTTTGCCATCGGCTTGCAAGGAACATCGATATCAGAGAGAGCAACCCAACAAGCCTGGACTTATGCCCAAGAGCGCCTCCAAGGGACGGCAGTTGAAGGGGGCGGTCGTGAAACAGTTAGCATCAATCAGCATCCGGATGTGCGCCGTATGTTGATGACAATGAAGAGCTTAACTGAATCTAGTCGAGCGATTGCTCTTTATGCAGCAAGTAGAGCTGACTTGGCAAATCACCATGCTGACCCAGCAGAAAGACTGCGATATCAAGTCATATATGAGTATCTGGTTCCGATCGTTAAGGGTTACAGCACAGAGATGGCACAAGAAGTCACCTCGTTAGCTGTGCAAGTGTACGGTGGTATGGGTTATATCGAAGAGACGGGTGTGGCTCAATTATTCCGCGATGCGCGTATTTTACCGATTTATGAAGGAACCACAGCTATTCAAGCTAACGACATCATTGGTCGTAAAACCATGAGAGATGAGGGGCAGGTCGCTAAATACTTCATTGAAGAAATGCAAGATACCGTTAATCGCCTGAGTTCGCAGTCAAATGCTGATTTAAAGTATATCGGATTACGTCTAGAAAAAGCAGTCGAAGCCTATCAGTCTGTGGTTGAGTTCCTTGTTGAACTGGGTGCCAATAAAGCAATGAATCAAGCGTTTTCAGCCAGTGTGCCTTACCTTATGCTCGCAGGTTATACACATTCAGCATGGCAACTTGCACGACAAGCCTTAGTTGCTGCAAGGATTGATAATGTAGAAAATGATAAGGTAGCAACCGCTTTGTTTTTTGCTGCACATATCACGCCACGTGTATTGAGTTTGGCAGATGCTGTTATGGCAAGTGAACAGTGTGTCAGGAGTTTTGAGGGGATCAATTTTAATAACTGATAATACTGAATAAACTACTGCTTATATGGTGCTAGCCAAGTTATTTGAGGCTCCGCCTGTCAGGATATATTAATAAATAAAACAAGGTTGTAGCTTTAATACAGCAACAACCTTATTAGAAGAAATTAAACTTGATAAAAGTACTGTATAAGTATACAGTACTAGATATCGATACAGTGTTTTATATCGATTATCAGGTTTAGGGTCCTGATAGGTTTGCTCAGTGATTTTTGTGCAAAGTTGTCACTGAGCAAACCACATAACCAACCCCTACCAGTCAATTAGATTTAGGAGTGAGTTATGACTTATAAAGCGACAGTTCATGGTAGAGACAATTCAAAGCAAGCTACCTTGGCATTAACTACAGAGCCATCTTTTATGGATGACGTATTTTCAGTCCATCCGAGCTTTACTCATCAATACAACCATAGTTATGTGACGTTATATAAGCGTCGCCCAAACTCTTCACTATCAAAACTTAAATCAATTAAGCTATCTATGGTCGGGGATGTACTCGGCGTGGTTTTATGGGTGGTATCTATCCCGATGATTTTTAGCTTGGGCTCAATGGTAGTAGCTTGAATTAAGGCTAATTATGAGCTTGCTACAGTTATTAAGGGTTAAATGTGATTGTGTTTCATACTTTTCTCTAAAACGGTATGCAAGCAGGCATCCTAAAGGGTGTCAGCGGAGGAATTAATTCGGCGAAGAGTGAGTATGAGTTAAAACGTAACGTTGAAGAAGTGCTTGAGAGTAATATTGAGTTTTACAACTATCAGCGCCTTAGTTAAGTCTTAGGAAATATGACGCGATAGCCTCTTGAGGGCGTCGTCAACGGCAATTTAAC
>JAAYRZ010000099.1 GCA_012518515.1 Alcaligenaceae bacterium | reverse complement strand
GTCTGGATCGTGATCCGGAGCTAAATCTTTTATATGGTAAGGGAATTCATATTTGTCCCGGTGCGCCATTAGCTAGATTAGTGTTACAGGAAGTGATGGAAGAGCTGCTCAATGAAACGACTCGCTTTGCTATGGCTACTGATATATTGCCTGTTCATGCGAAATACCCAGCGGGCGGTTTTGATTCATTAATGGTGAAATTAGTGGTGGATTCCTGTTGTGGGGGTTGTAGTTGATTAGTTTAAGATAGATAAGTAAATTAAGCAGCGTGATGAATAATTTCGTTACGCTGTTTTTACATAAAAAACTTATTTAAAAACTATCATTATTTACAATAGATAATCCACTTCTTGTAGATTATCTATTGTAAATAATGAGCTTTTATCCTGTTTGAATAGTAATGTTGGATAAATAAAAACTGATTGATAATCGAGTTTCAATATTTAATAATAAGGACACAAATAATGCACCACGAAATCTTATTTAAACCCCTAGAAATTGCCGGTACCAAGGTAAAAAACCGTATTTTTCTCGCACCCTTGACCCGACTTCGTGCACAGTTGCCGGGTGAGGTGCCTTCAACGATGGCTAAGGGCTACTATGCGCAAAGAGCCAGTGCTGGTTTAGTTATTGCTGAAGCGACTAATATTTCCCCACGTGCGCGTGGTTATGGTGGTGCACCGGGTTTGTATAGTGATGAGCAGCAAGCGGCTTGGCAAGAAATTGTTGAGGCGGTGCATCAGCAGGGATCAAAGATGGCGGTTCAGCTTTGGCATTGTGGGGCAATCTCACATCAAAGCTTATTTGATGATGGCCAAGCGCCAATCTCAGCCAGCGCAGCTAATGTTCCAGGTGCTCGTACAAGTTTACGCAATGATGACGGCACGGTACGCCGTGTTGAGACAACGCCAGCTCGTGAAGCGAGCTTAGAAGAAATACAGCAAGTCGTTAGGGACTTTGCAGAGAGTACTCGTCGGGCTAAAGCGGCAGGCTTTGATTTTGTGGAAATCCATGGTGCTCATGGTTATTTGTTAGGGCAGTTCTTTTCTCCGAATGCTAATCAGCGCATTGACGAGTATGGTGGTAGCCGTGAAAATCGTGCGCGTCTGATGTTAGAAGTGATTGATGCTTGCGTAGAGGCTTGGGATAAAGACCACGTTGGTATTCGTATCTCGCCGATGGGCACTTTCAATAGTGTAGAAATGGGCTATGACGAAGAGGAAACGCTATGGTTAGTGGATCAAATTCAACAGCGTGGCATTGCCTTTTTACACATTTCAGAGCCAGACTGGTCTGGTGGCGTACCTTTTAGCCAAGAGTATCGTGAGCAATTACGTCAACGCTTTAAGCAGACCTTGATCTGTGCTGGTGCTTATACTGCAGAAAAAGCGGATAAGTTGATTAGTGAAGGTCTGATGGATGCCGTGGCCTTTGGTCGTAGCTTTTTAGCAAACCCTGATTTACCAGAGCGTATTGCCCAAGGTGCTGAGCTGAATCCGATGCGTGAGGTGGGTGTGTATGGTGGCGATGCTGAGGGCTATATTGATTACCCGAGATTAAGTGAGGCTTCATAGTACGGGAGTCCTCTAGACCATCTAGCAAAACCCTCATTGTCTAGTATCTCTAAACAGTTTAAGATAAAAGTTCAATGTTCATAAAAGGAGGGTTTTGCTATGAGTCATACCTATAAGCAAATTGAAATTGTCGGTTCATCCAACACGAGTATTGAAGATGCGGTGAGTTCTGCGATTGCCAAGGCGAGCGAGACGGTTCGCAATATCCAGTGGTTCGAAGT
>JAAYRZ010000006.1 GCA_012518515.1 Alcaligenaceae bacterium | reverse complement strand
CTCTTAAGCGATTTTTGAAAAAAGCCAACTGAAGATCATTCATATAATCATCTTCAGACATCGCTAATAACTGCTCTTCAGTTAATGCGGCTGCTTGCTCTTCTAGATTTTCAAGTGTTTTTTTAGTTGCTTTGGCCATTACGCTAATCTCCCAGCTAATAGTCAATCTTAGTTTATTTTGTTAAACAATTCTCGAGGCCCGCAAGAAATACATCTTTTGGTAGCTTTTTACCGATAAAAACTAATTTATTATACGGTTTTTCTTTACCCCAAGCTTTGCCAGGTTCGGTACCTAGCAGCATATGCACTCCTTGGAGGAGCATACGCTGACGGATACCCTTGATATATAAAATACCCTTGTAACGATACATCTCTGGACCGTAAAACTGTACTAAACCACCTAAAAACTCTTCTAGTTTAGAAGGGTCAAAAGGACGATCAGAATTAAATACAAAGGCACCAATTTCATCATCATGGTGATGGTGGTGCTCGTGCTCACAATGGTCATCACACTCATGGTCATGATCGTGATGATGAGAATCTTCTTCAGCTTTTAAAAAGTCAGGGTCAATCTCTAAGGCAGAGTTCAGGTTGAAACCCTTCATATCAAGTAACTCATTAAGATCAGTCTCACCAAAGTGAACTGCGCTGATGCTTACTTGAGGGTTCATCTGAATTAGACGTTGGCGTAGAGCTTCATACTCTTTATCGCTAACAAGATCTTTTTTGGATATCAAAATACGGTCAGCAAAACCAACTTGAGCTTGTGCTTCGGTTTGACGGTCAAGGACTTCCATGCCGTGCTTAGCATCAACAATAGTAATAACGCCGTCTAAGCGGTAGTACTCTGCAACAAAATCGTCCATAAAGAAAGTCTGACAAACGGGACCAGGGTTAGCCATACCGGTGGTCTCAATCACCACGCGGTCAAAGTTGATGTCGCCTTTTTCGCGTTTTTGACGCAAGTCACTCAAGGTGCGTAATAAGTCACCACGTACGGTACAACAAATGCAACCGTTATTAAGCTCAATGATTTGCTCTTCACTTTCTTGTACTAAGAGCTCATTATCAATGCTCTCGGGTCCAAATTCATTTTCAATCACAGCAATACGCTGACCATGAAACTCTGTCAAAATACGTTTAAGCAAAGTGGTCTTGCCGGCGCCTAAAAAGCCGGTAAGGATGGTTACGGGAACCATACGATCTGCTTGCTCTTCGGTAACTGCCATAGATAGTCTTCTTTTGTGTGAAAAATTAATAAAAGATTACAGCACAGCTTTAGATATATAGCAAATAAAAACGATTGACTTAGAATAATAAACTTCCAGATTGGTCATCAAGTTGTCATAAATTGCTAAAAACTAAGGGTTTTTACTTGCTCATCATGAGGCCAAGGGTAATTCAACGGGGTAATCTAATTACTTTTATTGTCGCACTTTATACATGTAGCGCGAATTTCAGTCTGTGCACTATTTTGTCTAAATCCTGTTTGGGTGATCAAGGCTTGTAGCTTATGACTGACATCCGGAGCATCCACCTCGGCGACTAAGCCGCATTGAGTACAGACGATCAGTAAGTTATGGTCATGACCATGAATATCAAGGTCATTGCAAGCGGTCCAGCCATTAAGCGCATCTAAGCGATGGATGAAACCTTCGGTTTCAAGAAACTCTAGTGCTCGATAAACGGTCGCTGGTTTGGAGCTAGGAAACTCTTGTTGCATCGCTTCGAGAATTTCGTAGGCCTTCATGCAGCGATCATCCGTGGCAATAATTGCCAGTACATGCTTGCGAATAGGTGTCATGCGCTTGCCGCGTGATTCACTGATGGCTTCGGCTTGTTTTAGAAACTCGTTAGGAGATAACACGGTTTTAGTCTGAACCATAAATTTTTAAGTAAAAAGATTGATAAACGGCTAATGATGTTATAACATAACATTTAGAGCGTATTGTCTGTATAATACCATTTTAATATTTCTACTATTAAAGAGTTGATATGAATCGATCGGAAAGAGTTTTTACTGCCCAGCAAGTCCATGATATCGGCTGCCGTTGCCGTTCGTGCTTGTCCATGTCAGCATTAAAGAGAACCGCCGCTGTATCATCACTTTTGTTGTTCCTTTGGGTCATGGTGTTTGTTGCCATGGGCTGGGAGCCTACGCAGTTCTTTAGGTTTTTGGCTTAGGTATTCTTATCTATACGTTTTAGCACTAACGCTAAGTACTTTTCTTTTTTTCCTGAATTTTAATTTTAAGCTTGTAGGGTTTTATGAGCGACGACGTCTTGCGCCTAAAAAATGTGACTTTAGCTTGGGGCAATCGAAGCATTCTACGTGATATGAATGGTCATTTTAAACAGGGGTCTTTTACTGCCATAGTCGGTCCTAATGGAGCTGGGAAGTCAACATTGATTAAAGCCATTGCGGGTTTGATACCTGTTAAGTCGGGCGAGATTATCGTGGCTGAAGAGTTTAAGCGTGAGCTGTCATTATTACCTCAACAAACTGAATTTGATCGAGATTTTCCCATGACGACCTTTGATTTGGTCAGTATGGGCATTTGGCGAGATTTGGGGCCTTTCCGTTCATTGTCGTCGGAGCAGAGACATCACATCATGCAGGCACTAGTGCAGGTGGGTCTGGTTGAGCAGGCGCAGGATCTGATAGGTAGCTTATCCGGTGGACAGCTACAACGTGCATTTTTTGCCCGTTTATTGGTGCGTGATGCGCAAGTGATTATTTTAGATGAGCCATTTGCCGCGGTGGATGAGGACACGCAAGAGCGCTTACTACCGATTTTAGAAAAGTGGCATGCGCAGGGACGTACCATCTTGATTGTGTTGCATGACGAGGAGTTGGTCAAAAGATTAGTTCCTGAAACGCTGGTTTTAGGTCGTGGTGTTGTGGCTTGGGGGCCGACAGCAGAGGTGCTTAACGCTGAAAATATGCGTCAGGCGCAACGTCTTTGCAGAAGTGTATCTTAGGGAGGTGGCAATGTACGAGCTTTTAGTCCAGCCATTTGTCGAGTACGCTTTTATGCGCCGTGCTTTATTCGGAGCCATCTTTTTGTCCTTGATTGCGGCGCCCTTGGGTGTTTTTCTAATTTTAAGGCGTCTTAGCCTAGTTAGTGATGCCATGTCTCATGCGATTTTGCCAGGTGTAGCCTTAGGTTTTTTCTGGGCCGGCAATTCGATTTTGGCCATGTTGTTAGGTGGCCTACTGTCAGGCCTAGTGGTGGCACTGCTTGCCGGTTATGTTTCGCGTTATACCAGCCTTAAGGAAGACGCGAGTTTTGCTGCTTTTTATCTTATATCCCTAGGCTTGGGTGTGTTACTGATTTCAATGCGTGGTACGAGTATTGACTTAATGCACGTGCTGTTTGGTTCTATTTTGTCGATGAGTGATGAGTCGCTGCTGACCACGATGATTATCAGTAGTGTGTCGATTCTGGTATTGGCCTTAATTTATCGCCCTTTGGTGCTGGATTGTTTTGACCCCGTGTTTTTGCGGGTAGAGCTTGGCAGGCGTTCTTGGGTGTTTAATGTATTTATTGTCCTTTTAGTCGTGAATTTAGTGGCAGGTTTCCAAATCCTCGGTACCTTGATGGTGGTTGGGGTGGTGATTTTACCTGCGATTGCTGCTCGCTTTTTTGGCCGAACCCTGGGAGTACAGCTAGTCATTGCGCCGTTGATAGGTGTTGTGTGCCAATATGCGGGACTGGTGATTTCTTATGCTTATGACTTGCCAGCTTCTGCAGCCATTATTTTATTAAATGGTGTCGTTGCGGTGTTAGCGATGCTATTTGGTCCCTATGGTAGTGCCCGCAGGCGTTACCAGTCTTAAATCTGTCCTTAATAACCAAACATGGTTCACAACAGGAGTCATCATGAAGGTATCTCATTTAGTCAGAGCAGTAGCAGCAACTTCAATATTAAGCTTTACTTCACTGAGTGTTGCTCAAGCTGAAGAACTCAAGGTGGTTAGTAGCTTCACGATTATTGGTGATATGGTAAAAAATGTGGGTGGTGAGCATATTAGCGTCACGAATCTTGCTGGCCATGGCGTGGATTTACATCATTTTGAGCCTAAACCGAGTGACCTTAAAAAATTGACGGGTGAAACTCAGTTATTGTTCATTAATGGACTTGAGTTGGAGCCATGGGTCGAGCGTCTAAAGGAGTCTGCTGGTTTTAGTGGCGAGACTGTGGTGGTGAGCGAAGGTATTAAGGCCATCAAATTTGACGATATTCACGAGTATGACCAGAGCCACGACCACGATCACGAACACGATGTACATCCCCATGATGAGGCGCATGCTCATGAACATCATGACGAGCATGAGCACCACCATGGTGAGTGGGATCCGCACGCTTGGCAGAATCCTTTAAATGCAGTTATTTATGTGAATAATATTTTGCAGGCGTTGAAACAAGTTGATCCTGATAATGCCGCCTCTTATGAGGCGAATGCAGCTGATTATGTCGCTGAGATTAAAGCGGTTAATGAGACCGCTCAAGCAGCTTTTGCTGATTTGCCTAAGGCAAAGCGTCGCTTTGGTACAAATCACGAGGCCTTTGCATATTTGGCTGAAGCCTATGACTTAACCCAGGTGCCGGTTAGTGGTGTTAGTGGTGCTGAGCCTTCAGCAGCGCAGGTAGCTCAGGTGATTGAACAGTTAAAAGAGCAGCAGGTGAGTGCTGTTTTTTTTGAAAATACGACAAATAATCGTTTAATTGAACAAGTAGCCCGTGATGCGGGAGTAAAAGTTGGTGGAACTTTAGTTGCGGATGCTTTACAAAAAGAGGGTGAGGGCTCAACTTATCTTGGAATGATCAAGAAAAACACCGCCACGCTATTAGAAGCTTTAAAATAGTTTTCAACTATTTCATCAAAACATAAGAAATTCACAGTTAATTTGGGTTTGTAGCCTGACTTAACTGTGAATTTTGATTTTCAGAGGTTTAGATATGACAGCCAAGACAGCATTAACTGCACAAGAAGTCGCTGATTTTTTACAACAAAACCCCGGTTTTTTTAAAGAACATGCTGACGTTTTCCAGTCATTAGAGATTGAGGATAATAATGGCGGTGGTACGATGTCCTTGGCTCAGCGTCAGGTTACGGATTTACGTAATAAATTAAAAAAGCAGGATTTTCACCTCAAAGAGCTATCCCTCTATGCCATGGAAAATCAAAACATTAGCCATTCTCTGATGCAGTGGTGCGTTTATATGCTAGCTGAAGACGAGGGAGCGGAGTTGCCTCAACTGTGTGTTGATAGTTTAGAGCATTGCTTTGAGGGGCTTAAAGTAGCCCTTAAACTATGGCCTTGTCCTGAGTCTGTGGCATCACATTTTGGTGGGGTGTCAGCGGAGCTTAAAGAGCAGGTGCAGCAGATGGAACAGCCTTATTGCGGTACAAGCTACCCAGAAGAGATTAATAGTTGGTTTGAGACTAAACCAGCTTCAGTAGCGATTTTACCGCTTGATGATGAAAATACATGTATTGGTACCTTGGTTTTTGCATCGGCTGATCCGGAGCATTTTCAGGAAGGTATGGGGCTTAGTTTTTTATTAATTATTTCAGCCTTGGCTGGTGCGGCTTTAGGTCGCACAATGTTGTAGAAAGGTAGTTTGATGAAAGTTGTTTTTGCAGGTACGCCGGAGTTTGCACGTCTCGCTTATGCCGCGATTGTTGAGGCGGGTTTTGAGGTGCCTTTGGTGATGACGCAGCCCGATCGACGAGCCGGTCGTGGTATGAAGCTGACACCGAGTGCGGTTAAGCAGGAGGCTTTAGACCGTGGCGTAGAAGTTTTACAGCCGGTTAGTTTACGTCTTGATGGTAAGTATCCGGAGGATGCTGCTGCCGCACGTGAGATACTCGAAGCATTGCAACCGGATGTGATGGTAGTTGCTGCCTATGGTTTGATTTTGCCTCAATGGGTGCTAGATTTGCCTAAATATGGTTGTCTTAATATTCATGCCAGTTTATTGCCTCGTTGGCGTGGTGCAGCACCGATACAGCGCGCGATTGAGTCGGGCGATGAGTATAGCGGCGTTGGTATTATGCAGATGGAAGCTGGACTGGATACCGGTCCAGTCTTATTGGAAAAAAAGCTGCCAATTGCAGACATGAATGCCGCGGAGTTGCATGATGAACTCGCTAAACTTGGCGCGGAGGCCATTGTGGAGGCGTTGACTAAGTTAGCCGCTGATGGTCCTAATGCTTTTAAACCTAGAGTACAAGAAGCTGCTGGAGTGACTTATGCCGAAAAACTCACTAAGGAAGAAGCCATTTTGGATTGGTCGGAGTCAGCTGAGGTGCTAGAGCGAAAAATTCGCGCCTTTACACCAGTGCCTGGGGCTAAGGTGCAGCTTGATGGCTTTGAAGAGCCGGTCAAGATTTGGTCTGCTGAGTTACTAGACTTAGCAGAAAATGAGCAGGCAGTACCTGGAACTGTTTTGTCACGCACCGCTGATGGTGTTGATGTCGCATGTGGCCAAGGTGCTTTGCGCTTAATCGAGTTGCAACGAGCAGGCGGTCGACGTCAACTTGCAGAGCAGTTTGTACAGGGTTGGCGTGATTAAGTCAGCCCCAATGAGTCTTTTAATTAAGCCGGTGTATCATTGATGCGCCGGCTTAATTGTCTTTAGTCGTTATCTACAGTATCTGCAAACAAGTCGTAGGCATCGGCATCAGTGACTACACACTTAACAATATCACCCGGATTTAATTCATAGGGGCTATCGACATAGACTACTCCATCAATTTCTGGAGCGTCTGCTGCAGAGCGACCAATGGCAATGCCGTGCTCGTTTAGCTCATCAATCAGTACCTCAATCGTGGTACCAACTTTCTGTTGAAGCTTGGCGGCCGAGATGGCTTGTTGGTGAGCCATAAAACGTTCCCAACGATCTTGCTTGACCTCTTCGGGTACCGGATCATCAAGTTCATTGGCTGGTGCGCCATCTACTGGTGAGTATTTAAAACAACCAACGCGATCAAGCTGAGCTTCGCTAAGCCAATCTAATAGATACTGAAAGTCTTCCTCGGTTTCACCGGGAAAGCCCACAATAAAGGTGGAGCGAATGGTGATATCAGGGCACTGCTCACGCCATTTATGAATACGGGCGAGGGTGCGATCCTCAAAGGCAGGACGCTTCATGGCGCGTAGAATCTTTGGGCTGGCGTGCTGGAAGGGAATGTCCAGATAAGGCAGAAGCTTGCCCTCAGCCATCAGTGGGATCACATCGTCAACATTAGGATAAGGGTAGACGTAGTGTAAACGAACCCAGACGCCTAACTCACTCAAGGCCTCGCAAAGTGCAGTCATCTGAGTCTTAATTGGGCGACCCTGCCAGAAATCTGTACGATACTTGACGTCAACACCATAAGCGCTCGTATCTTGAGAAATGACTAGGATCTCCTTGACTCCTGCATCGGCTAGGCGTTTGGCTTCATCCATCACATCGGCGATGGGGCGGCTAACGAGACGGCCCCTCATTGAGGGGATGATACAGAAAGCACAGGAGTGATTACAGCCTTCGGATATTTTTAAATAGGCGTAGTGACGAGGTGTTAGGCGAATACCTTGAGGCGGTACAAGATCGACAAAAGGGTCGTGATCGATTTGAGGAGGTGCTGCTTCATGGACAGCACGCACGACCTCTTCATATTGCTGAGGACCAGTGACGGAAAGGACACTCGGGTGCACCTCACGAATCGTGTCCTCCTCGACACCCATACAGCCTGTCACAACAACACGGCCATTTTCCGCTAAGGCCTCACCGATGGCGTCCAAGGACTCCGCCTTGGCACTATCGATAAATCCACAGGTATTAACTACAACGACATCTGCTCCCTCATAGGTGGGGGAGATTTCATAACCCTCTGAACGTAATTGAGTAAGGATACGTTCAGAGTCTACTAGGGCCTTGGGGCAGCCTAAGCTGACAAAGCCGACTTTAGGAGAGCTCATAATAATGCTAATCTATTGAATTAAGAATTGTTTTTGAAGAATGATGGCGTTAATTTTACCATTTTAGAGGGTAAACTAGAGGCTGAATTTCTCATCTGCTAATCTATGTCAAAAATTCCCTTATCCGAGTTGCTTGCAGAAAGTGCCTATGTCATACAACAGGTTATGGCAGGACAATCACTTTCTACTTTATTACCCACTGTAGACAGTAAGTACAGGCCTGGGGTGCAGGCGTTGAGCTTTTTTGCCTTAAGGCATTGGAATCGAGGGCTTGCTCTCAGTCAGCAATTATTAACAAAAAAAGCGCCTAATCCATTATTTAGCTCTTTATTGAGTTTATCGTTAGTGCTATTAAGTGCTGAGGATTTTCAAGCACTTGAGCAAAAAGAAGGTGTTTTGTTAAATTCTGCTGATACGCCATCTTATGATGCTTTTACCTTAGTTAATCAAGCGGTTAAAGCGACGTCGCATCAAAAAAAGACAGCTCCATTTAGAGGTCTCTTAAATGCCTGCTTGAGGCGCTATCAGCGTGAGTCGGAGAACTTGTTACAGCAAGTCTGGCAGGCTGAAGAAGTACGACTTAATTTTCCTAAGTGGTGGATTGAGGCGTTGAGGAAATCCTATCCGGAACAATACGTGGAGCTTTTACAGGCGGCGAATCAGCCGGCTGCGCTTTGTTTGCGTGTCAATCGTCGTCAGGGTTCTGTGGCAGAGTTCAAGCAGTCTCTTGCTGAGGTGGGGATAGATGGTGTAGCGCTCGGAGATGATGCGCTTGTTTTGCCGCAGGCGGTGCCAGTTCAAGAAATCCCGGGTTTTGCTGAAGGGCGTTTTTCTGTGCAGGACTTTGCTGCTCAGCAGGCGATTAGCTTATTGCCTTTAGCGCATGGTTTACGGGTGCTAGATGCTTGTGCAGCGCCGGGTGGTAAGACCGCTCATATGTTGGAGCATTATGATCTGGACATGAGCATACTGGATATTGACGAGAGACGTCTGCAGCGTGTGCATGAAAATCTTGAACGCTTACAATTACGTAAATCAGATCATCAGGATAATCCACACTATCAAATACGCAGTCTAGCAGCTGATGCCTCTGATTTAACGGCTTGGTATGATGGTAAGCCTTATGATGTGATTATGGCGGATGTACCTTGTACAGCTGCAGGTATTGTGCGGCGTCATCCGGATATTAAGTGGTTGCGTCGTCCGGAAGATGTGCAAAAGACCTCGGCGCTACAACGCGAAATTGTGACTGCGCTCTGGAATACACTAAAACCAGGTGGTTATTTGTTGTATATCACGTGCTCTATCTTTCCAGAAGAGGGTGAATTACAAGCGAGCTATTTAGCATCACACTTGCCTGAAGCTCAACGATTGCCAGCACTCGGACAAATGTTGCCTTTGCCTGATGAGCATGGCAAGGTAAAGCATGATGGCTTCTTTTATGCTCTTTTTAAAAAGAACACTTAACATGTTGAATCTCTTTACTGTAATGAAGCTTTTTTGACTATGAGTAGAATTCAGTCACTGATTAAATGTCTTTGCTTGGCAGTTACTTGCTTGTTGCTTGCCACTTTGATGGTGGCTTGTACGTCAGAACCCATGGAAGAATCTCAAGAGCAGCAGTCTAGTGCATCGCTTGAAGCCATGAAGGTAGAGGAGTATCACCTAAGTGAGGAAGGGATTGATTTAGCGTTTAGTGCAGACTTAGGGCTAAGCTTGGGTCCTGAGTTAGTCAGTGCGGCCATGCGTGGAGTGCCTTTAAACTTTGTCTATGAGATTAAAGTGACAGAGCCTCGATGGTATTTTTTTCAAAAAGAGGTAGCGTATGATGCGCGTGAGTGGCGTATTAGTTACCAGCCCTTGTTGCGACAGTGGAGCGTTCATGATAGCCAAGGTGCGCATCAGGAAATTTCTCTAGAGGATTCACTGGCATATATTAATGGCACCCATCGTTTGAGACTCAGTTTAGACGAGCCTCTTGACGAGAATAAAGAGTACACTGCCAAGCTTAGGTTGCGTTTAGATACTACACAGTTGCCGGGTGCTTTTCAATTTAATTTATTTAACTTCCGTAGTGTTTGGTCACTTTCATCAGAATGGCAAAGCTTAATTTTTCAAACATCAACAGTAAAATCCAACGAGTAATTGCTTGGCTTTTTAAACTAGGCCTAGCATTTGGTGTCGTTGGTCTAATCACCTTGTTGTTCATGCTGTTCAGGGCGACGGATAATGTCTCTGGACTAACGCAGCAATTTGATTTGTTGCTGATGCTTAATGGCGTGTTGACCCTGATTTTAGTGTTATGGGTGACTGTTCTAATCGTTCGCCTGATTCGACAGGTTCGCCGTAAGCAGTTTGGAGCTAGGTTGACCAGTCGTTTTGCCTTTGTTTTTGCAATCATGGCGGTTGTGCCGGGTTTGCTGATTTATGTGATTTCTGTGCAGTTTATGGCTAAGTCGGTTGAGTCTTGGTTTAACGTTAAGGTGGATAGTGCACTAGAGTCTGGGCTATCGCTAGGGCGAGCTTCATTAAATAGTTATGTGCAAGATCTGAATACCCGAGCTAGACAAATGTCTCTGGAGTTAGGAGGGCTCGGTGATTCAGAGATGGCAATGATTTTGACGCGACAGCGCGAGGCGAATACGGTGATTACTGATGCGCTGGTGTTTTCAGGGGCCTCAGGTAATCGCGTAATTGCCTTTGCTGGTGAGAGCTTTAGTGGTTTATTGCCAGAGCTTCCCTCATCATCCATTATGAATCAGTTGCGCTTGTCTAATAGTTATGCGCAGGCAGAGATCATGCCTGATTCTGATCCGGAACAACCTTCTTTTAGGATTCGCGTTATTGTGCCTGTATTGGGTAATCAATTGCGCTATGACAGTCTGTTGACGAGTACTCCGCCTTCAGAGACTTATTGGTTACAAGTCACTCGCGTTGTTCCTCAAAATATTACCTTTAATATGAATGAGGTGCAGCAAGGAATTCGGGATTATGAGGAGCTTTCCTTATCGCGTAATAGCTTAGGCCGTCTTTTTACCATTACCCTAACCTTGGCTTTAGTCATGACGGTTTTAGCTTCGCTCGCGGCGGCTTTGAGTTTGGCTAGACGAGTGGTGCGCCCCTTGTTAACTCTAGCAGAGGGAACTCAAGCGGTGGCCGTGGGGGATTATCGACCCCTACCAGAGCCTAACTTACGTGATGAAATCTCTCAACTAACTCGTTCATTTAACGTTATGACCTACCAGTTAGATGAGGCACGTCACCAGGTTGAGACTAATCGTCAGCAACTGGAAAAGTCTAATGTCTACTTGGAAAGTGTCATGGCAAGTCTGAGTAGCGGAGTGATCGTGTTTGACTCACGCTTTAATGTCAGCTCTGCTAACCTTGGAGCCAGTGATATTTTGCGAACTGATTTGCGTGCTGCACCTGGTAGGCCGCTTGAGTTTATCAAGGGCTTAGGTGAGTTTACGAAGGCGATTCGTCAGGCCTTTGCCAAGCATGCCGCAGTGGAGTCTGAGCGCACGTATTGGCAAGAACAAATTGAGTTAAATCTTGATGAGGCTAATGAGTCCACTGAAAGTCTTGAGCAGCATCGCATGTACACTCTACTGATGCGTGGTACGCGGTTGATGGTGGATAATCACTTCACGGGCTATTTAGTAGTCTTTGATGATATATCGGAAGTCATGTCGGCCAGTCGTACTGTAGCTTGGGGTGAGGTAGCGCGTCGTTTAGCACATGAAATCAAGAATCCGTTGACACCGATTCAACTATCGGCTGAGCGTCTAGCCATGAAGTTAGAGGATAAGCTAGAGGAACGAGATGCGGCGATGCTTTTGCGTTCGACCAACACCATTATTAATCAGGTGACCTCACTTAAAAATATGGTCGATGATTTTCGTGATTATGCACGCACTCCGCCTGCAACCTTCGGGCCGGTAGATTTGAATGCTTTGATTGTCGATATTGCCGTATTATATGGCTGGGATCCGGAGCATAAAAATAAAGAAGAACCACTAGCTCGTCAGATTGAATTGAGCTTAGACCCAGGATTGCCATTGGCTGAAGCAGATCAGACGCAGTTACGTCAGGTTATGAATAATTTATTGGGTAATGCCCGTGATGCGATGGAAGGGCTAGCGCTAGATGGTGACGAGCCCGGAGTCAAGATTAGTACCAAATACCTTGAATCTGAACAAGACGCTAAACAAAAGCAAGATATGCTACGAATTACCATCGAGGATAGAGGAATCGGTTTTCCCGATCAGGTATTACAAAGTATTTTTGAGCCTTATGTCACTACGAAAAAAACCGGTACAGGTCTGGGCTTAGCCATTGTTCGCAAAATCATTGAAGAGCATAAAGGTAAAATTGAGATAGCAAATCGTAAAAATGGGGGCGCTAGAGTATCAATTTTGTTGACTCGATTGGCCCCAATAAGATAAAAGTAACAAAGCGTGGTTATAATTGAGGTTATGACATTTTTACAACAGACTCGGACTTATGGCTTATTTACTCTAAGTCCCAGTTCCTTGTTAAGCAACATATATTGAGGTAATTTTATATGGCCAAAATACTGGTGGTCGATGATGAG
The DNA here is from genome assembly GCA_012518515.1 of Alcaligenaceae bacterium. GTDB lineage: Bacteria > Pseudomonadota > Gammaproteobacteria > Burkholderiales > Burkholderiaceae_B > Oligella. The sequence goes on along the minus strand of JAAYRZ010000006.1, from coordinate 3,332 downwards.
ATTGGTATTCGTGAGCTACTTTCTGAAATTCTTTATGATGAAGGGCATACGGTAGAATTGGCTGAAAATGCCTCTGAGGCTCGTGCTGCGCGTTTACGTTACCGCCCAGATTTGGTATTACTGGATATCTGGATGCCTGATACGGATGGCGTAAGTCTTCTCAAGGAGTGGGGCGCTCAGGGTTTATTAGATATGCCCGTCGTCATGATGAGTGGCCATGCCACCATTGACACGGCGGTTGAGGCCACGCGTATTGGCGCAGTAGATTTTCTAGAAAAGCCGATTACTATGCAGAAGCTGTTAAAAACGGTGCAGGTTTGTTTGTCCAGACCCGTTGTCCGTAAGGTCACTGCTGAGGCACCTGCTTCTAAGACAGCGGCTGCTCCGCAACAAAGCGAAAAGCAGAGTGCAGCTGCACCAGTTGCTCAGGTTGAGCCGGCCGCTACTCCTGCGCCGTTAGCTGCTGATGACCATATCACTTCTGGCATGCTTGGACGTATCTCTTTGGATTTGCCATTGCGTGAAGCACGTGATGACTTTGAGCGTGCATATTTTGAATACCACTTAGTTCAGGAAAACGGCAGTATGACCCGTATTTCTGAGCGTACAGGTCTTGAGCGTACTCACCTTTATCGTAAGTTGCGTCAGTTAGGTATTGATACGTCACGTAAGCGTAATACTAATAACTAGTTTTAAGCATCCTTTCGGCGCGCAGCTCCTCTTTAGCAGGACTACATCATGAAAATTCTTATTGTTGGAGCAGGTCGTGTCGGCTCAAGCTTGGCTCAAAGTCTAGTCAGCGCAAAAAATGATGTTACCGTTATTGATAATGATCGTGCGCGTTTAGCAGAGTTGCAAGAGCGCTTCGATTTGCGAACAGTGCATGGTGATGCAAGCTCTCCGAAGGTGTTAGAAGAAGCAGGGGCTCATGAGGTGGACCTGTTAGTTAGTTGTTCCGCTTCTGATGCTGTCAATTTGCTAACGTGCTATCTTGGTCGTGATATTTTTAATGTGCCACGTCGCATCGCACGTCTGCGCACTCCTTATTACCTGGAGCATAGCGAATTTAGTAAGGAAAAGTTCGGTGTCGACCATGTGATTAGTCCTGAACAAAGCATTACGGATTATCTCTTTCACTTGGTCGAGTTCCCTGAGGTTCTAGAGATAGTCGACTTTTCTAAAGGTCTCGTTTCCCTTCTTACACTCAAGGTGAGTGGGAAAAGCAGTTTTTTAAAACTGCAAATTAATAAAAATCAATTAAATCTGCCTAGTTCTAATGCACGTATTTTAGAAGTAATACGCCAAGAAAAGTCCTTGCCTTTAGAGCAAAGCTTTAGTCTACAGCCTAATGACGAGGTGATGCTTGCCGTTAATACCACTGAGGCACGACAAGCCATCCGGCAGCTGCATAGTCAACAGCATCGTGCTAGAAATATTATGATTGCAGGTGGTGGCCATATTGGAGGGCGTCTAGCTCGTCTGCTTGCCAATGAAGGTTATAACGTCCGCATCATTGAGATGAGTCAGGAGCGTTGTCATGAGCTTGCTAAGGAATTACCTGACAATGTCATTGTGCTTCATGGCAATGGCACAGATGAAACGTTGCTACTTGATGAAGACGTGATGAATATGCACGCCTTTTTGGCTATTACCGATGCTGATGAGGATAACATCATGGCTTCTTTATTAGCCAAACGTTTAGGAGCAGAAAAGGTATTGACGCTAGTTTCACGCTTATCTTATGGTGAGTTAATCCGTGGTAGTGCTATCGATATTGCCGTTTCGCCCGTCTGGACGACTATCGGTGCTCTGATGCGTGATTTAAAGCAGGGTTCAGTAGTGCGTGGACATCGACTGCGACAAGGCCGATCAGAAGCGGTTGAGTTCAAGGTGCTTGGTGATGAGAAAAACTCTCGTGTTATCGGCCGACGAGTTGCTGATATCCGTTGGCCCAAACATACCGTTATTGCGGCGATTGTGCGCGATACGACGGTGATTATTCCTACCGCCGATACGGTGATTCAACATGAGGATCACGTGATTGTTTATGCTAGTGACGTAAAAGCCATGGAACAAGTTGATAAGCTGTTTCAGGTATCGGCTTTGGTGTTTTAGTCTGCAAGCAATCGTATGAAGCTTCTTCTTAGCCCCTTGCACAAATTAGGTCTGATTTTGATGACCTTCGCCGTGATTTTTTTATTTCCCTTTGGGGTTTCTATTTATCTGGATGACGGTGCAGCTCAGTATTTTTTAATAGGGGCTGGGGTCTCCTTTGTGTCAGGAGCCATATTAAGTCTATTATGTTTTCCTTATCGAAGTACCTTGCGTCGGCGCGAAGGTATTTTATTGGTTTTTTTAGCATGGGTTAGTTTGTCGGTCGTGGCTTCATTACCGATTTATTTTGCGGGACAGTTGGTTCAAGAAAACTTCACGATAGCCAAGGCTGTATTTGAAGGAATGTCTGGCTTAACGACGACAGGGGCTTCTGTCATCATGGAGGTTGAAAGCTTAGCAGCTTCCGTGAACCTTTGGCGGCACTCATTGCTCTGGTTCGGGGGCATGGGGATTTTGTTATTAGCCGTGGCCATTTTACCCTTATTTAATGTGGGGGGACGCGAGCTAATGCAGAGCGAAATGCCTGGACCATTAAAGGACGAGAAGCTGACTCCACGTATCGCTAGTACGGCAAAGGTGCTCTATAGCATTTACTTCGTGATGTCTATTTTATGTCTGATATCTTATAAATTAGCAGGATTAAGCTGGTTTGATGCTTGGTGTCAGGCAGCGTCGACCATGGCTTTAGGTGGTTTTTCAAGTTTTAATCAGAGCTTTCAGAGTATTGATAGTGTGGCGGTAGAGGTGGTGGCAATAGTTTTTATGTTGTTTGCCGGAATTAACTTCGCGACTCATTTTAAGGTGTTCAAGTATCGTAGTTTACGTCACTATTTGTATTGTCCTGAAGCCTTGCCGTTTCTCAAATTAGTCCTTGGTAGTGGTCTGCTAATTAGTGCTTATTTATACTTTAGCAATGTATATGATAGTTGGTTTGACGCCATTCGCTATGGACTTTTTAATACCGTTTCAGTTGCGACTACCACAGGTTTTGCTAATACAGATTATTTGGCTTGGCCTTTTGTTTTACCAGTGTTTATGCTGGCTTTAGGCTCATTTTCCTCATCAGGAGGCTCAACCGGAGGCGGGATCAAGTTGATTCGTGTTTTGCTTGTGTTTAGGCAGCTACGAGTTGAGGTGTTGCGATTGCTACATCCTCACGGGGTGTTTCCAGTACGTTTCAGACAAATAGTGGTATCTAATTCAGTCCTACTCTCGGT
>JAAYRZ010000098.1 GCA_012518515.1 Alcaligenaceae bacterium | reverse complement strand
GGCGCTTACAAACCCTCAATGAGGTAGGTTTAGGCTATGACCGTCTAGGTCAAAGTGCAACCACGCTCTCAGGCGGGGAAGCGCAACGTATCAAGTTATCTCTAGAACTATCAAAGCGCAGCACCGGCAAAACTCTGTATGTACTGGACGAACCCACCACTGGCTTACACTTTGCCGATATTGAATTACTACTGGATGTTCTGAACCGTCTCGTTGACGCTGGTAACTCCATGGTCATCATTGAGCATAACCTAGACCTCATCAAAACCGCCGACTGGATTATCGATATGGGTCCCGAAGGAGGTAATGGCGGTGGTATGGTTGTAGCCGAAGGCACACCGGAAGAAATTGCCAAACACCCCGAGAGTTATACGGGTAGGTACTTGAAGCCTTATTTGAAGAAGTGATGGACTTAACAAAAGCTCAACTTTTATTTGAGTAAAAAGAGCAGGACAAATCGATACAAGTAGATATTAACAAAGTGTTTGTCATGCTAGTATCAGTTCATTAAGTTTACAATCATGGCGACTCTGCTTAGAGTTTATTATCGATCGATATCTTTACTTTTTGAGGCTTTTTATGAATCAAGTACCTGTAAGTTTAAAAAAAGAACCTCTGATTGAAGTAGTTTGGCAAGTTCAATTTGAACCTAAAGAAGGCTTATCTGTTGGTGATTTACTTCCAGGTCTCTTATATTCAGAACTCAAAGAAAGTCATCCTAAGTTGCAACTTCATCGTTTACATACGGCAGATATTCCAGCGCATATTAGTCAGGTAGACCCTAATTTACGATTTTCTGCAAAATACCGAATAGAAGAAGATGATAGTCCTTTCTTATTTCAGGTGGGTGAACGCATTATCACACTCAATTGCAGAAAGCCTTACACTGGCTGGGCATCATTTAAAAATATGCTCTTGAAACTTATTGATATTATTGAGAAAAGTGATTTAGTACCAACTCCTATACAGCACTCATTACGACACATTAATTTACTAACCTTAAATCCTGCGCCCAATCTTGATGCATTACAGGTTAATCTGAGCATAGGGGATTTGCACCTTGAAAATTTGCCGCTGCAACTGCGTGTTGAACTACCAGATGGAGATTGTAATCACATTGTCCAGATAGCGACCCCAGCAACAGCCAACTTGTCTTCAGGCAAATCCCAAGGCTCAATACTTGATATTGAAACACTTCCAAATGCACTACCAACGTCGTGGAAAGATATAAGCATTCAAATCGAGATGCTACATGAATACGCAATAAAAATGTTTTACGAGCATTTATTAACGGACAAAGCTGTCGAACTAATGGAACCGGAGTATTAATATGTTGCTAACGATAACTGACATGGTAAATATCGCTCCCTTATCACATCCTCTTACTAAAAAAAACCAAGGAATTTCTGCCGCGTCAAAACTAAATTACTCACCCTCAAGCCCTAGTAGATGCACCTACATCGTGGGTAATGCCAGCACAATTAATACAGACATAGTTAAACAGCTCAGTATTGAAGGATTAGGTTGGAATTTGCGCGAAGTCGTAGAAACTCATCAGCGCCTCAGCAGTTTTTCCGAAGATTGGAATATAGCAGGCATGGAGATCTATGATGAAATGTAAGCGTGGCGATGTTATCTTAATAAGATTTCCAAACTCGGATTTGAAAACCTATAAAAAACGCCCAGCGCTAGTAGTTCAGGCAGATGATTTAGAGACTGGATTAGAACAGAAAATTATCGCTTTAATTACGTCTAATCTAAAACGCACAGGTTCTACACGGTTGTTTTTTCGAAAACAAAGCCAAGAAGCAATGACTATGGGCTTGCCTCTTCACTCAATCGTTGTTACCGACAATCTTGCTACTATTTTAGATAGGGAGATAGACAAAGTAATAGGCTATTGCCCTTCGATGTCTAAAGTTGATATTGCTTTAAAACAAACTCTAGGTTTAAATTAATAAACTCAGATAACTGCTGAGTTGCCCAAATGAGAAGACGTGTAACCACACGGCTTCTCACACGATAGCCTACCGAAATAATCATATCGAGGTTGTAGTAATCTAGCAGCCGCCTTACCTCCCGACGGCCTTCCATACGAACTCACCCTCTTCGGCTCGAACCATTAAGAATCTCTTAATAGTTGCCTCAGCCGATAGCTCACCATCTTCGGGCTTAATAAAGCAAAAACTGACCTTTGACTGGATCTACTATTGAGCATTCAGAGTTCACAGAATCTACCCCCTCCAAACAGACGGTGACAGAGCGGTTAGTGCACAATTAAAATAATTAAAACAACCCGTTGTGGCGTTTATAGCTACAACCCGTCAGCATGTTCTTGCTAATCACTTTATTGCTTGGAGCATCGTATGTTGAAAGTATTTAAACCGCTTGCTTTATTAATGATGCTAACAGCGAGTACTTATACACTCGCTGATGAACGATCTATTATCGTATTTGATGGTTCAGGTTCAATGTGGGGACAGATAGATGGCAAAGCAAAACATGAAATCGCTCAGGAGGCTTTGCGCAACATGCTTGAAAACACCCCAGACTCGATGACACTTGGTTTAATGGCCTACGGTCATCGTGAGAAAGGCAGTTGCACCGATATTGAAATGTTAGTACCGCTCGGACAGAATAATAAAGCAGATATACTGCGAGCCGTGCAAAACATGAAGTTTCTTGGCAAAACGCCATTGTCAGCAGCTGTACAGCAAGCAGCGACAGCCTTGCGCTACACTGAAGACAAAGCGACCGTCATTTTAATTACGGATGGCGAAGAAACCTGTCAAGCCGATCCTTGTAAATTAGGCACAGAGCTTAAAGAAAATGGCGTCGACTTTACTGCACATGTGGTAGGGTTTGGTTTAAGCCAACAGCAGGGAGAGCAAGTTGCTTGCCTCGCACACAACACTGGTGGTCAGTATTTTGAAGCCAGCAACGCAGCAGATTTAACCAAGGCGGTAAACGCCGCAGTTCAAGCAACACAAGCAGGCCCAGCTGTTGAAGCGCCCACACCAGCACCTCTAGCAACACCCTCTTCACCATTAGCAACGATAGATGCACCAGAAATGGCCGAAGCAGGTACTGTGATAGAGATCACATGGACTGGACCAAACAACACAAGCGATTACATCACCATCGTCAAACCAGAGGCAAAAGATGCCGATTATGGTGTATATAGCCGCACATCATCAGGTACAACTTTAAAATTACAAGCGCCGGATGCTCTTGGTTCACATGAAATACGCTATGTCCAAAATGAAGACAAAAAAGTATTGGCGAGACAAACTATCGAGTTAACTCCCGTCGAAGCTACCGTATCAGGCCCTGATCGTATCGG
>JAAYRZ010000097.1 GCA_012518515.1 Alcaligenaceae bacterium | reverse complement strand
ATTTTAGCCAACTACGAACACGTTGCCCAAGTAACTGCAGCAGGTGAGTTCAGTATTCGCGGAAGCTTAATTGATCTATTCCCTATGGGCTCGGCCATCCCATATCGCATTGATCTATTTGATGATGAAATTGATTCAATCCGAGCCTTTAATGTGGATAGCCAACGTAGCCTATATCCTGTTGAGGAGGTGAATTTACTGCCCGGCCGTGAATTCCCCATGGATGAGGCAGCTATTAATCACTTCCGATCCAAGTTCCGTGAACGCTTTGAAGGTGACCCGTCAAAGGCGATTCCCTACAAAGATATCAGTAATGGCATTGCTTTTGCTGGGGTTGAGTACTATCTGCCTTTATTTTATGCAGAAACAGCAACTCTTTTTGACTATTTACCTGAAGACAGTATTAGCTTAAGTCTAGGTAATCTTGAGAGTACCATTCAGACCTTTCATGAAGATACTCGTAGCCGTTATGAATTTTTAAAATACGATAGCGAACGCCCTATTCTCGCTCCAGAGGATTTATACCTCAGTAGTCAAGATTTTTTTGTGGCTTTGGCCAAGATGCCACGTATTCATTGGATAGAAAATGAGGAACACCCTCAAATTAAAGCAAGTCCTGACGTTGCAGTACAGTCTAGAGCACAGCAACCTTTTCAAAAGCTTGAACATACTTTATTAAAATCTGGTAATCGCACGGTACTTTGTGCTGATAGCCCAGGGCGTCGAGAAACGCTATTACAAATACTGAGCGAGCAAGCACTAAAACCTGATGCCAACATTCAATCACTGGAGCAAGTCCGCGCGAATAAAAAAGAGTTACCTAACTTTTCTCTAGTAGTAGCACATCTCTACAAGGGTTTTAGCTTAGCTGATGAAAACATCGTCGTGCTGACCGAAGGTGACCTCTATCCAGAGACCTCAGCTTCCCGCTTACAACGTCGTCGACAAGAACGTCAAACCGATGTGGACTCCATGGTACGCGATTTGGCCGAACTGGTACCAGGCGATCCGGTGGTTCATATCAACTACGGGGTCGGTCGCTATCTGGGCCTAGTTAATATGGAAGTCGGCGTTGATGGTCCGGTGGAGATGCTAAAGGTAGAATACGCCGACAATAGTGAGCTCTTTGTCCCCGTATCACAGCTTCATGTTATCTCTCGTTATGGCGGTGCAGATCCTGAAAACGCTCCCTTACATAGTCTTGGCTCCGGTCAATGGGATCGCGCCAAGAAAAAAGCCGCAATTAAAATTCGTGATACGGCCGCTGAGCTACTCAATCTGTATGCCCACCGTGCCTCTCGTGAAGGTGTAGAATTTAAGTTACCACTAAGTGACTATCAAGCCTTTGTCGAGGGCTTTGGTTTTGAAGAAACACCTGATCAGGCATTAGCCATTGAGGCCGTGATTGAAGATATGACCTCGGGTAAGCCCATGGACCGTCTCGTCTGCGGTGACGTTGGTTTCGGCAAAACCGAAGTCGCTTTACGTGCTGCCTTTATTGCGGTCGCCAATGGCAAACAAGTTGCTCTACTCTGCCCGACTACCTTATTAGCTGAGCAACATGCCCAAACCTTTGCTAATCGCTTTGCCGACTGGCCTGTCACGGTAGCTGAGTTATCTCGTTTCAGAACAGGTAAGCAAACTCAGCAGGTATTGGAAAGCCTAGAAAAAGGGACTACTGATATTGTGGTAGGTACACATAAGATTCTCTCCCAAAGTACCAAATTTAAAAATCTAGGTTTGGTGATAATTGATGAAGAGCATCGCTTTGGTGTGCGTCAAAAAGAAGCCCTCAAAGCATTACGCGCAGAGGTTGATATTCTGACCCTAACCGCTACACCGATTCCACGTACGCTGGGTATGTCCTTAGATGGAGTACGAGATTTCTCCGTGATTGCGACCGCGCCAGAAAAGCGTCTAGCCATCAAAACCTTTGTCCGTAGAGAGGATAACTCAACAATACGTGAGGCTTGCCTGCGTGAGCTTAAACGCGGCGGTCAAGTCTACTTCCTGCATAATGAAGTCACCACCATTCATAATCGAGCTGCACGTCTACAGGAACTGATTCCTGAGGCTCGTATCGGCGTGGCTCATGGTCAAATGTCCGAGCGTGAACTAGAGCAGGTGATGAAAGGCTTCTACCAACAGCGCTATAACATCTTACTGTGCACGACAATTATTGAAACAGGTATTGATGTACCTAGTGCCAATACCATTATTATTCACCGTGCTGACAAATTAGGACTGGCTCAGTTACACCAATTACGTGGTCGAGTAGGACGCTCTCATCATCAAGCCTATGCTTACTTACTAACACCAGGCGAAGATGCTATTACCAGCAATGCCCGCAAGCGCCTAGAGGCAATTCAATCCATGGAAGAGCTGGGTTCTGGCTTCTATCTGGCCATGCATGATCTGGAAATTCGCGGTACCGGTGAAATTCTGGGCGAATCTCAATCCGGTAATATCCAAGAAATCGGTTTTTCACTCTATACCGAGATGCTGAATAAAGCCATCAAGGCATTGCAAGAAGGTAAAGAGCCGGACTATGAGTCACCATTTGATCAAAGCTGTGAGGTCAAATTACACGCCTCTGCCCTTCTGCCTAATGACTATTGCCCAGATGTCAGCGCTCGCCTCTCCATTTATAAACGCCTTGCACATGCTAAATCACTAGATGCGCTACGAGACATTCAAGAGGAGCTGATTGATCGTTTTGGTATTCTCCCTGAAGAAGCAAAAAACTTACTTTATACACATCGCCTACGTCTATTAGCCGAGCCATATACCATTAGCGTAGTGGATATTGGTGATGACAAAGCCATCCTTACTTTTAATCAATCATCGAAAGTAGATCCTTTAAGTCTAATCGATTTGGTACAGAAAAATAAGCACATTCACTTCAAAGGACCAGAACGAATTTTAGTCGAGTTAAAAGACGGCTTAAAGCTAGAGCAACGGATTCAGGAAGTAGCCTCAATCTTGGGACGCTTAGCATTAGCTCCAGAAGAAGCAGTAGCAAACTAAATAAGAATTACTTATCAAATCATTCTTTGCAGGCACAATTAAATTTACCCAGAGGTGCCTGCGCTAGAATGAACTATTATCAATTTACAGATTAATCACCGAGGAAAGCGTAAATGAAATACCTTGTTTTACAGTCACCTATTTTAGATGCTCAATTACGTGAGCAAATCGCAGCAATTGCTGAAGCAGATCAGGTCATACAGGTGCGTAATCATGTTATTCGTTTGAACGGTTTTAACGAGTCCCTACTGGATGACATCCGTAATTGGTGTCAGGAACACAAAGTCGATATGGCCATTTTGGATGAGCTGCGCTCTCTAAGTGATATTAAGATCCTCGCCATGGATATGGACTCCACTTTGATCAATATTGAGTGTGTTGATGAAATTGCCGGCTGTGCTGGTCGTAAAGAGGAAGTTGCAGCAATTACCGAGGCAACCATGCGCGGTGAGATTAAAAACTTTAAAGAAAGTCTAATCAAACGTGTGGCTTTACTAGAAGGCACCTCTGCCGACTGCTTACAGACTATTTATATTGATAAGTTGCGCTTAAACCCTGGTGCCGAAGCATTACTGGAAACCGCTCAAAAGCATGGCATTACGACCTTATTAGTTTCCGGTGGTTTTACTTTCTTCACCTCACGCCTCAAAGAGCGCTTAAATCTAGATTACGCCTATGCTAATCAGCTTGAAGTCCTCGACGGCAAGCTCAGTGGTCGAGTCCTTGGCGATATCCTAGATGGTGATGCCAAGGCTAATTATATCAGTGCGCTCATGGAGCAACTTGGCGCTACGCCTGAGCAATGTATTGCTATTGGTGACGGCTCTAACGACCTGCCTATGATGTCTAAGGTGCAATACTCCGTCGCCTATCGTGCTAAGCCCGCAGTGCAAGAACAAGCTCGCTTTAGCATCAATCACAGTGGACTAGATGCCGTACTGAATTTCTTTGAAGATTAAAAGCATCAGGGCTCGATTGAATAGAATCGAGCCCTGATTTATT
>JAAYRZ010000096.1 GCA_012518515.1 Alcaligenaceae bacterium | reverse complement strand
CGGTGGTGCATCCGCGTTTGGGCTCTTTGTTAGATGCGTTAAAAGAACGTGGTTATACGCTTTGTATTGAGACTAATGGCTTGCATCAGGTGCCAGAGCAGATTGACTATATTGCGACTAGCCCTAAGGCCTGTTATGCCGAACGCTACTTAGAGGGCGGTTTGACGCGTGCTGATGAGGTGCGCATTGTGGTGGATGTGGATGGCGTGTCTTCTGATGTGGGTGGCGAGTTGAGGGCTACTGCTTGTTCCGTGGATATCACGGATGGTGAGCGGCAGTTTCTGCACTTTGCAGAAGCGATGGCAGAGAAAATTAAGGCTCAGCAATATTATCTGTCTCCCTTGGAGATCGCGGGTGAGATGAATATTCATCAGACAATTCGTTTGATTGGTTTGCTAAACGCTGCTGAGGTAGAGGGAAACCCGCATTGGCAGTTGAGTGTGCAGACGCATAAGTGGGCAGGGATAGAGTAGTTGAGAGGGTGTTTTAGTAGGTGGATGTTTTTGTCCAAACTATTAATATAGCTATTTATTGTTGCTATAATCAAATCATCAAAAGAAGTTTTTTAGGAGCGGTTATGAAATTACTATCTGAACGTAAATTGTCTGAGGTTCTACAGATGTTGCCAGATATCTTTACCCTTCAACCTACTACTGATTATCAGGCATTAATTTCTCATAGTGCGTCAGAGTTATCACGAAAGACGAGCTTGAGGACTAATAGTCAAATGAGTAAGGCGTATAAACATGCAGAGTCTATGATAAGTCATGTCCGAAAGCCCTAAACTAACAGATAAGTCAAATGAGTTGGAGCTGGCATCTTCTGAGATTGACCCTAGAATTCTCGAGGTGGTTCGTAAAGAAGCAGAGTTAGTGAGTTATGCTGTTGTTCATCAAGAAACTCATTCAGGTCCTATGCCATCCCCAAAACAGTTGTTGGAGTATGAAAGTGCCTTGCCAGGTCTGGCGTCAGAAATTCGTGATGAGTTTCTCGCGAATGGTAAGCATGTTCGAGAATTAGAAAAAGCTGCTCTTGAAGCTCATAAAGGTGATAATGAACAAAATCGAAAAGTGGCGGAAAGATTAGTATGGGGTGCTTTATTAGCAGCCATTTTGTTAGCCATATTGGGTCATGACTGGGTTGCGGGAACAATAGCGGTGTCAACGGTTGGTGCTGTAATAACCGGATTTTTAAAACAAAGAGCGGCTTTAGCATCTAGGAAGGAAGAGGGTAGCTCAAAAGTCGATGAATAAACGTGCTCTAAGTATGTATTTGCACTACAAATCTTGTTTAGTGGTTTAGTAAGTAGCCTTTGAGTACTCCCTTCCGTTGTATTTACTAAGCAAATTGTCATTTCGCATTGCTTTATACTGTTTAATGTTGCTAAAATGTGAATCAACCAAGGGCTTGGGAATTTTAAAAAGAACGAATGCTGAGCCGCAAGTGGTATTGTTAGACTGAATTTTTTGTCCTCCTGTATTTTAATTGATGGATCTATCTGAAGTTGGCCGAGTCGTTGAGGCAGTGTTGTTATGCGCCGACGAGCCGATGAGTATTAATCAAATAACCAAGTTGTTTGCCGAGCATGATCAGGTTGATCGTCGTTTGGTGGGTGAAGCCATCGAAGCGTTGCAAAGCCGTTGGGAAGATCGAGGTTTAGCTTTAGTCGAAGTGGCAGAGGGTTGGCGCTTTCAAAGTCGGCCAGCGATGCAGCCGTACTTTGAGCTAGTTAATCCTGAGAAACCGCCGCGTTATTCGCGTGCAGTGATGGAGACCTTGGCTATTATCGCCTGGTGTTATCCAGTCACTCGTGGAGATATTGAAGATATCCGTGGTGTTACGGTTTCTTCTCAAATTATTAAAACACTGGAAGATAGAGGTTGGATTGAGGTGGTGGGCTATAGGGATGGTCCAGGCAGGCCTTCATTACTTGGCATTACCGAGCAGTTCTGGAGTGACATGGGATTGCAGTCCCGTGCCGATTTGCCACCTTTAGATTCTTTTCATGATGCTTTGATAGCAGATGATGAGGCCTATGCTTCTTTACAACAAGAAATAGCAATCGCCCTTGATACGCAAGGAGAGTCAGGGCAGCCGGCAGATAGTCTGCCAGCTGAGGGCGATGAAAAAGAGAGTTTTTCTGATATTGCTGAAATAACTGAATTAATAGAAAACGGTTCCACCAGGGATCAATAAGCAGGTTTATTTACCATAATGGATAATCAAGTTACACAATCTACGAGTGCTAATGCCGGCGACAATCGTCGTGGCCGCAAGCTCAGAACCCCATTTCGCCGTCGTCGCGCAGATGTTGCTACTAGCGACAATAAAACAAGTCAACAAAGCAGTGACGCAGGCAATAAGTCCGCTGGTGCTACTAGTCGTCCAGTCCAAGCAGAATCCACTGCAAATAAAGGTCGCCGCGGTGGTCGTCCACAAAATGAACAGGGAGCTCGTGGTAGAGGACGTCGTCCGAATCAGGGCTCGCAGCAGTCTCGTGGCGGTCAGCGTCAGCAATCTTCTGAAGGAACAGAGAGCTCCCGCGATGGTGCGCAGACCAATACCAGAAGTGATTCTCAAGCGGCTAAGCGTGGTGGTCCACGTCAGCAGGCTAACAAGTCAGAGCATCGCGGTGGTCGTCGCTCACATCCTCAATCAGGTAACTCTAATAACAAGCAGCAGCAAGGCCGTGGGCCTCGACGTCAGGGACGCCGTCAAGATGCTAGACCATCAACGGATTTCCATGAGGAAGTATTAGATACTGCTTTATTAAATGAAGAAGAGTTCGATTTAGGTCGTTATAATCTGGCCGGAGATGGTGAGCAGCGTGTTGCTAAGTTTTTAAATAATGATCAGATTCGTCCGAAATTACACAAAGTCCTAGCGGATGCTGGGGTGGGATCGCGTCGTGATATGGAGCAATTAATTATTGCTGGTCGCGTTAGTGTTAATGGTGAACCGGCGCACGTTGGTCAGCGAGTTGGTCAGGAAGATGTGGTGCGGGTTAATGGTCGTGTTGTACGACGTCCACGCGTAGATCGTCCGCCTCGTGTGATTTTGTATTACAAGCCAGCTGGTGAAATCGTGACCCACGATGATCCAGAAGGTCGCCCAACGGTGTTTTCTCGTTTGCCAACAATGAAAACCTCTAAGTGGTTATCTGTAGGTCGTTTAGACTTAAATACAGAGGGTCTTTTGATCTTCACAACATCTGGTGACTTTGCTAATCGTATGATGCACCCACGCTACGGTTATGAGCGTGAATATGCTGTGCGTATTTTAGGTGAGTTAGAGGATGAGCAGCGTGCTCAGATGCTCAAGGGAGTGACTCTTGAGGATGGGCCAGCCAAATTTAATACAGTTGAGTTTATCGGTGGTGAAGGTAGTAATCGTTGGTACCGTGTGACCTTATTTGAAGGGCGTAACCGTGAGGTGCGTCGTATGTTTGAGAGCTTCGGTCTGACAGTTTCTCGTCTACTGCGTACACGTTTTGGTGATATTACCTTACCGCGTAATCTAAGTCGTGGTCGTTGGCAGGAGTTGGATGCTGATGTGGTCTTGGGTTTGATGGCGGAGATGGGTATGGCTTTGCCACAAGCAGAGCAAGCTCAGCAAGGCCGTAGCGGTCGCCGTCAGCATGATCAAGGTCGAGCGCAAGGGCGTCAAGGCGGTAATCAGCCGCGTCAACCACTATCTAATGCTAATGCTATGCCTCCGGGCTTTGAGGCTAGAGGTCATAGTGCGCGTGGAAGGACTGCTCCTAGTGGTACTGTTCCTGGAAGTTACCAGCGTCGTGGTCTGACTGTTACTGGTTCGGATGCCGCTTCAGCGCGTCATCAATCACGTACAGTGACTGCACCACAAAAGGCGGTGCGTGGTGGTCGTCGTGGTGTTAGAGGTGCTGGTGTTGAGCGTTCGCATACGCCGATTTTAAATGATGATGCGTTGGATTATGCCTACAAACCAAAGCGTACACGTGAAGTTAAGATTGAGCATAAGAGGCGTCGTCAGCCATCTAGCTTTGATAATGAAGCATAGTGGGTTCTGACTCAGTCAGGACTTATTTAAGTTTGTCAAATAATCTAGCAAGTGATTGATTATTTTGTTATAATCTCTTGTTAACCACTATTTATCATCTTTATTGATTTGATAGCGGGGTAGGTACTTGATTTAGAGTTTAGGCTTAGATGCTGCATGGCTCTAGTTTAGGTGGTGACTTACCTTGCTGATTCATTTGGTCAGTCTGGTTTTTACTGACATAAGTGATAGCGGTGGCTTATTGTTTATGATGGGCTTTATGCCCATTTTTTGTTTCTATTGTATGACTGATATATATACGTTAACCGAGCAAGCCATTCAGGGGCTCGCTTTAGAATTAGAGTTGGTCGATGTGGAGCGTGCGCCTTTGGGGCTTTTGCGCGTCACGATTGACAAGGAAGGCGGCGTCACGATTGATGACTGTGAGCAGGTCTCGCGCCTTTTGTCTCGTATCTTCGAGGTCGAAGAGATTGATTATAATCGCTTGGAGGTTGGTTCTCCTGGTGTGGATCGACCTTTGCGCTCGATTGCAGAATTTAAGCGTTTTATCGGTCAGCGTGCGGAGATTCGTTTTCGTACAGCACGCGATAATCGCAAAGCATTTACCGGTATTTTAGAAGCCGGACCCGCAGAGGTACCTGCTGAGCTAGTAGGTATAGCGGATGCAGAGCTGAACCCAGTGTTCAGTTTGCTTATTGAAGATAAGAAAAATACTCAAACTCTGGTTTTTTGCTATTCAGAAGTAGAAAAAGCCAAGTTAGACCCTGTACTAGATTTCAGAAAAGGTAAGAAGAAATGAGTCGTGAAATTCTAATCCTGGTGGATTCACTGGCACGAGAGAAGTCACTTGATGTCGATATTGTTTATGAGTCAGTAGAAGCTGCTTTAGCTTCAGCGATGAGAAGACAATTAGACGAAGAGGGTGCAGATGTAGTGGTCGAGATTGACCGTAGCACCGGTGAGTTTAAAGGTTTTCGTCGCTGGTTAGTGGTGCCTGATGAGGCGGGTCTACAGGAGCCGGATCGACAGGAAATCTACTCGGATGCGCAGGAGATTCAGCCAGGCATCCAAGAGGGTGAATATATCATTGAGCCCTTGCCTTCAGCAGAGGTTGGTCGCATTGGTGCACAGGTTGCTAGACAGGCGATCATGCAGCGTATCCGTGATGCCGAGCGTGAGCAGATTCTTGACGAGTACTTGCAAACTGGTGATGAGATCTTCTCGGGTACGGTTAAGCGTATGGATCGTGGGGATTTTATTCTCGAAAGCGGTCGTGTCGAGGCTCGCTTAGCGCGTTCAGAGTTGTT
>JAAYRZ010000095.1 GCA_012518515.1 Alcaligenaceae bacterium | reverse complement strand
TATTTGGTCAGACCACTTTGAGTGAAAAGGCTATTGCTTAGATGCTTTTATTAAACGATAAAAACTAAATGTGATGATGTAATTGAGTCATCTTGGCTAAGAGAAAGAGGCAGTTGTGATAACATCAAACCGCTGTTTTCTGTTTGAAAAATCGTTTTGAGTGAATATACGTGCTTGCTAATTAATAAAAAGAAGCACGATATGACGCACTTATAAAGGAATATATTATATAAATCTTAGTCTTAGTCACTATAGTCGCGCGTTTTTGCGTGGTAGTTTGGTTAAACAAGTTCTTGCTGGGTTGATCCTTGGCGCTATTATTGGTGTTGTATGGCCTGCGGCTGGATTGAAGTTTGCGCTGCTCGGCACTATTTTTGTTGGAGCCTTGAAATCGGTAGCACCAATCCTAGTCTTTATTTTGGTGATGGCCGCTTTGGCTCGTCAAGAGCTTAATACGCAGTCCAATATGCGACCAGTACTTGTGTTATATTTCGTCGGTATGTTGATGGCCTCTGTCGTTGGGGTGACCATCAGTTTTCTCTTTCCGACAACGTTATCATTGCCTAATCCAGAGGGTGGAGTAAATGCACCGTCAGGCATTGTTGAAGTATTGCATACTTTAGTGCTCAATATCGTTGATAATCCGGTTCATGCTTTGGCGACTGCTAACTACATCGGTATCTTGACGTGGGCTATTTTGTTTGGCGCAGCTTTGCGTTTGATGGCTACGTCATCAACTAAAGAGGTTGTTGGCGATATTTCTGATGCCATGACTAAAGTTGTGCAATGGGTTATCCGCTTGGCTCCTTTTGGAGTTTTCGGTATTGTTGCTTCTACAGTAGCTTCTACTGGTTTGGGTAGTTTGCTAAGTTATGCGAAGTTAGTACTTGTGTTGGTTGGTGGTATGGCTTTTGTGGCTTTAGTCGTTAATCCATTCCTAGTATGGTTGAAAATACGTCAAAATCCATATCCACTCGTTCTTAAGAGCTTAATGAGAAGTGGTATGATGGCTTTCTTTTCACGGAGTTCAGCCGCTAATATTCCGGTTAACCTAAATGTGGCTAAAGAAATGGGTTTAAGTGAAGAAACGTATTCTGTCTCAATTCCCTTAGGCGCTACTATTAATATGCAGGGAGCTGCGATTACCATTTCTGTTTTAACTTTGGCTGCCGTTCATACATTGGGTATCGACGTAGATCTTGGCTCTGCTTTTTTATTAAGTCTGATGGCGACGATAGCGGCTTGCGGTGCTTCAGGTGTACCTGGTGGTTCGCTGCTATTGATTCCTATGGCGTGCAGCTTGTTTGGGATCAGTAATGAAATCGCGGCTCAGGTCATTGCGATTGGTGTGACGATTAGTGTGGTTCAGGATTCGGTAGAAACTGGCTTGAATTCCTCTACGGATTTGGTCTTTACAGGAGCCGTTGAGATTGCTGAGCGTAAAAAAGTTGGTGGTGAGCCACTCAATATCTAAATGATATAAGGGCTTTTAGCTCAATAAGCAATAAAAAGCGACGTTTCGATTAATTAAGAAACGTCGCTTTTTATTATGCTGATTGCATTAAATTAGTAACAGGAAGTGGATAAATCAAAAATCGTCATTACTTTCTCCAATAGTTGTTAGCTGCAGCCACTGTTTGAAAATTGAGGGCTATTACCTGCGAAGCAGCTGTCAGGGAATCGGCATTATTAGCATATTCTGCTCGTAATTTATGTAATACCTCAGGATCTGATTGGGTTGATTTGACACCGCGGCGACTAAGTGTAATAGCCAGCTCAAAGCCTTCTTGGGGTGTCTCAGTAATAAGGGTAGTAAGCCACTGTTCAGACATCTTAATTTCTCCTGTTAAGTTTCGGTGAGTGGTCCAGAAAAGCTTAGCATATGAGATGACAGCTCTGATTAATTCCCATAGATAGTTTAAGTATATTTTCAATAAAAAACATGTTATTTATCATGGGGTTACTACCTATTACTTAACGTCGATTATATTTTCTATGTTGTTTAGCTCTAGCTTGTTGACGTTTCTTAGCTTGCTGCTTTCTTGCATGATGGTGCTTCGCGTCGATACGCTTATGTGATTGATAGTGTCTATTGTTATGCTTTTTACTATAGCCATGATTGTCATGACGTTTCCAGTGACCATGATGACTGGTATGGACACAGCCTGTTAAGGTCAGTATGACCAGACTCATAATTACAATAAGGGATCTCATCACTCATCTCCTAAAATAGTTAAATAATGCTAACAATCATAGTGTTTAGAGTTATTTATGTCTGTTAGCTTTGTAAGTAATAAGTATCTTTGAAATAAAGATGGAAACTCTCTAAGGTGTTGTATTTAAAGGTTTAGAGAGGATTTATGATGAGCATTTGGAGTAATCACTTGAAATAAGATTCAGTCCTTATTAGGTATAAAAAATAAATGCCCTTAGGATTTTCATCATAAGGGCATCGTAACTCTTAGAGACTTTAAACGTTATGCACGATTAGATAATGCATTTTCAATTTTCTTGTCAGTCTTGTATTGACTGAGGGCGTAAACTGCCCAAATAGCGGCAGGTAACCAGCCAATTAAGGTGACTTGTAAAATTAGGCAAATAATACCGGCAAAAGGTCTACCTATCGTGAAAAAAGTTAACCATGGCAATAATAAGGCGATTATTAGGCGCATCGTTTTATCCTTAAAAAGTTTTGAGAGTGATTACAATAAATCAGGCAAATTGTGCATAAGTGCAAGCGCTATCATAGCGACTTTTTCTCTTGATAATATGTCGATTTGTAAAATTCATCCTATTTGTTTTTAATAATGCTCTAATACCTTTGTGCTGAATTATTTAATCCTATTTTCTACTGCCTTTGTTGCCGCGACTTTACTGCCTGCTCAATCTGAAGCGGTATTATTAGGGATGCTGCATCTGTCACAGCAGTCTGTATTTCTACTCGTGATTTTTGCTACGTTGGGCAATGTCCTTGGTTCAATTGTAAACTGGTGGCTAGGAACACAGCTTCAGCGCTTTAAGGATAGGCGTTGGTTTCCGTTTTCAGCAAAGCGTCTTGAGCAAGCACAAAGACATTATCAGCGCTATGGTTCTTGGGTTTTACTGTTGTCGTGGGTGCCAGTGATTGGGGACCCTGTTACGTTAATATCGGGTGTTTTAAAAGAAAATTTGTACCGTTTCTTAATCTTAGTGACGATTGCCAAAGCAGGGCGATACATCATTATCAGTCTGGCTTATTTTTATTCTATTTCGTAAATGACGGAGGATAGTCTTGTTAAGTATTCAACAGCGACTTTTTGAACAACAAGATACAGCCTATGCTGATTTTCAAAGCAAATTGATACCTACTTTAGCTAGGGATGTTTTTATTGGAGTTAGAGTCCCAGTAATGCGTCAATTAGCTAAGCAATTAGCAAACGAAGAAGGGACGGAGTCGTTTTTACAGCGTTTACCTCATCAGTATTATGATGAAAATATGCTGCACGCTATCTTGTTGTCAGAAAAAAGTGATTATGAAGATTGTCTGACAGCGGTGGATCAGTTTTTACCTTTTATCGATAATTGGGCAGTTTGTGATATTTTATCGCCCAAGATTTTTAAGAAAAATAGGCACCAACTACTTCCTAAAATCCGAGAGTGGGCTAGTTCCAATCATATTTATACGAAGCGATTTGCGATAGTGATGTTAATGAGTCATTACTTGGATGATGACTTCAACCCTGAGTATTTGGAGATTCCTGCATTTATCCACTCAGAAGAGTATTACGTCAATATGGGTATTGCTTGGTTTTATGCGACGGCTTTGGCTAAACAGTGGGAGAGTAGCGTTACTTATTTAGAAAAATGCCGACTTTCCACCTGGATACACAATAAAACCATACAAAAAGCCCGAGAAAGCTTTAGGGTGAGTGACGAGAATAAAGAGTATCTCGTCACGCTCCGAGTTAAAACGTGTTTTTAAAAAAGTCCCAGATGATTTGACTTGCTTGTGGTCCCTTATCTGAGTTAAATGGATGTTTCCTATCACCACCTGACCAAGCATGAGGCAGGTTTTTTACTTTTACAACTTCAACTACGGTTGATTTGTTATTGTCTTTATATTCAATCAGGGTATATTCTTGGTCAGTACCGGTAAGATGCTTGGAGGTAGAAGCTTTACTGTCTAGCGTTAGGTTGTTTAAATATAAAAATTGCTTGATTAAGGCGGTCGCATTATCAGAGTGAACTACATCATCATTCATACCTTGGAAAAGAATGGCAGGAACAGTATGAGACTTTTTGAGCGTAAATCTTTCTAAACAAGACATCAGCTCTTCGTCAGACCCATTAAAACCATGCTTAAGTAGATTGATACCACTTTTCATGCTGTTGGCTTTGGCTAACATGGGACCACTGTGTAGTGCGACTGCACGAACTTCTTCGGGATAGCTTGCCGCTAGGATGGATGCTAAGCCAGCACCGGCAGACATACCAGCAACAAAAATCTTACTAGGATCGAGGTCATGCATCATAATCGCACTCTGGATGATCTTCATGATGCTGTGAGCTTCAGCCATGCCTTGCGATTCATCTAGATCATACCAACGCCAACACTTGCCTAAGTTATAGGAAATACTTTGTTGGGGGTAAAGTACGACAAAGCCTTCTCGCTCAGCTAGCTGGTTCATCTTAGTCCCTTCCGCAAATGCAGTGGCGTTTTGAGTGCAGCCATGTAGCATGACGACTAATGGCATACCACTAGTGCTTGGGCGAGTTTCTGTAATTGATGGTGTGTAGATATAGTAATCTAGTTTAGTGACTAGTTGCTGTTCATTAAAAGCAGGAGCGATGAAGACGTGCTTTTTCCATTCACCAAGACGTGACTCATCGATTGTTAGTGGTGCTTCAGCGGGTATAGGCTTTGATTTGGCAGAGAAAAGCTGCTTGACTCTGTTAATGAAATTGGTAAAACGAGACTTCATGGTCATTATCTTCTCGACATCATTTTTGCATGGTTAAGAACTTATTGTAGCAGTTGAATATTTACAAGAATTTGTCTGTCATATATAGTTGTTTTAAAGTATTAACAGTAACCTATGGCAACTACTAATAGCAGCCTTTTTATAAGTCAAAGAGCTAAGGCTTTGTTAAAGTAAATATTAAATCCTGAAGCCGCTAAATAAGGGGAAGGCCATGCTAGCGACGAGTTATCTATTTAAAGAAGATGAAGTGATTGACGGTGAGTACAAAGTAAAGTCATTTTTTGCTGCAAATGATTACTCCCAAAGCTATAGAGTGCGTAATACGGATTATGAAGCAAAAGTATTAAAACTCTTTTTGCAAGATGCTACGGATGAACTAGCGGTGCTAGAGCGTCTGGATAATCCTAATGTCCTAAGACTTGAACGAGTTGCTCAGGTCAGGCTTGATGATAGGAATTACCAGTACGCTGTTCTCGACTTTGTTAATGGCGATAGTTTAGTAGAAAGAATACAGCGTGATAAGCCCTTGTCCTTGATTGGCTCTAGAAATATCTTTTTAGGTATAGTGAGTGGTCTAATTTATCTACGACGTCTGCATCCGATGGTCTATCACAATCGATTACTGCCTAAAAATATTATTCTTAATCTGGCTAGCAATGCACTGACGCCAGTTCTGGCTAATTTTAGTTTTAGTAACGGCAAAGATATCCATTATGCTGCTGATGAGTTGTTTTTTGTTGGTCCTGAAACCTTTAGTCAGGAGATATACCCTAGTAGTGACCTCTACGCAGCGGGGGCTATTTATTATTATTTACTCCATGGCTATCCTCCTTTTGCTAAGGAGTTAAATGCTCAAAAATATCAATCCATACCCTTTGAAGAAGCACTACGGCAGAGAAAGCAAGAGGGAGTTCCTTTTCATCAGGATTTATACGATTCGACAAAGTACATCATTACTAAAGCCATGCACCCAGATCCTGAACAGCGTTATCAGGATCCAGCTGAAATTCGCAAGGACTTATATAAAGATCCTCATGATCCTGTCTTTACTACCCAGTTGGAAGCACTCAAGTATTAATATAGAGAAGCTGTTCAAGTTGTTTTGAACAGCTTTGATTTTCTTGGGGGGATTAATGACAGAACAAGCACCAAGTCTGGGTATTTGGCTAAGTCTCTATTGTGCTTTATCAATTATTGTCGGTGTCGGACTCTTTATGTTTGCCTTAATAGGCTTAAAAAATATAGCAGGTGCCCCTGATGGTTTAGGGCTTATTGTATTTTTATTTTTTGCTATTGCTTTTATTAATTTTTTTCTAGTTTATCGCTTAATGGCGGTAAAAACAGCAACGACGATTTATTTAGTGCGTGCTTTTGAAGGAATGAAGCTTGTGTTGGCGAGTTTTGCTTTATTTTCTTCAGGCCCTGAGGTCATATTATATTTACTGATTAGCCTAGTGTGTTTAGTCTATTTTTTCAAATCTAAGCGGGTCAAGGAAGTCTATTTTTATAAGCCAGATAATGCCACTGCACAGATTTAAGCAAATTAGTAGTTGTATGGCGATAGAAATTCGCCATACACTCAGTCCTCTAATGAAGTTTAAGCTTTAGATGTTTTAAAAGCCTGTAAGCGCTTTTGGCAGGAATTGACAAATAAGCTAGTATCAACACCTACGGCAACAAAGTTAAAGCCCATGTCAATAAAGCGTTTTGCTTCTTCTTCGTTTTCATGCAAAATTCCAGCCGCTTTATTATGCGATTTGATGATTTTGAAAGACGATTCAATCGCTGCTTGTACTGCTGGATGGTCAGGATTTCCAAGGTGCCCCATAGAGGCGCTTAAATCAGCCGGTCCAATAAAAATACCATCAACACCATCCAGAGCTGCAATGGCGTTTAGGTTTTCTAATCCTTTAACAGTTTCTATTTGTAGAAGCAGGCACATTTCTTGATCGGCTTGCTGTAGGTAATTATCTACTTGATTCCAGCGAGAGGCTCGTGCTAATGCGCTGCCCACGCCTCGTACACCTTTGGGCGGGTAGTGCATTGCTTGAACCAGTTCTTGAGCTTGTTCTACTGTTTCAACCATGGGAATAAGGAGTGTTTGGGCGCCAATATCAAGAAGTTGCTTAATGAGAGCTCTATCACCTATCGGTGGACGAACGACGGGGTGGGAGATGCCTTCATTTTCATAAGGAGCAATGGCTTGTAGTTGCGAAAGCATAGATTCCAGAGTGTTCGGAGCGTGTTCGCCATCTAAAAGAAGCCAGTCATAACCAATCGTGGCACTGATTTCGGCGGTATAGGCATTAGCCATGCCCAGCCATAAGCCAAGCTGAAGTTGGTCTTTCTTTAAGGCCTCTTTAAATTTATTCTGTTTTAACTGCATGCTATTCCTTCCTTAATGGTAAGTAAGTTATTGTTTTTATAAATCAAGATGTGATTAACTCAATATATTTTAAGGTGAATAATGAGTAATCTTGTCTTTTGCAGTGGTGTTAGCTGATTTTTAACGTTACAAAGCACTGAAGTCGATAGTAAGTATTGTAGAAAAGATATGAAATAAAGTGAGCGTATAGTGTGTTGTTTTGATAAGGTATCAGGGGGGCATGTTATTGTTCGTGCTGCTACAGAGTGAGCTTAAATTCATTTAAAAACAGTAGGGCATGTAATCAACCTAGGAGGAGTTATGCAAGGATTATCGCGTAAGGATTTATTTAAGCAGCAAGCCTATATTGATGGTCGTTGGCTTGATGCAGAGAGCAAAAAGACGCTAGAGGTGATTAACCCGGCAACTGGCGAAAAGCTAGGTACGATACCTGATATGGGGCAGATAGAAACGCGTCGTGCGATCGAGGCTGCTGAAAGTGCTCAGAAGTTATGGCGTGCTAAAAGTGCCAAAGAGCGTGCAGTCATTCTACGTAAGTGGTTTGATTTAGTGATGCAACATCAAGATGACTTAGCAAGAATCATGACCTTGGAACAAGGTAAACCTCTGGCCGAAGCAAAAGGTGAGATTGCTTATGGTGCTTCTTATTTGGAGTGGTATGCAGAAGAGGGCAAGCGTGCCTACGGTGATGTTATTCCCGGTCCCGCCGCTGACCGCCGTGTGGTAGTCACTAAGGAGCCTGTGGGTGTATGTGCTGCGGTGACTCCTTGGAATTTTCCTTCTGCTATGATTACCCGTAAGGTGGGTGCTGCATTGGGGGCGGGCTGCTCTATTGTTGTCAAACCGGCAGCCCAAACTCCTTATTCTGCTTTTGCTTTATGCGTATTAGCAGAAGAAGCAGGGGTGCCTGCAGGGGTGGTTTCTATTTTGACGGGTTCAGCGTCTGAAATTGGTCAGGAAATGACCTCAAATCCTATTGTACGTAAGTTTAGTTTTACTGGCTCAACAGCGGTGGGGCGTCTACTAATGTCACAATGTTCGGAGCAAATTAAAAAGGTGTCCTTGGAGCTTGGTGGTAATGCTCCTTTTATCGTCTTTAATGATGCAGATTTAGATGCAGCGGTTGAGGGTGCAATTATCTCCAAGTATCGTAATGCAGGGCAAACATGTGTGTGCGCTAATCGCATTTATGTTCAAAACGAAATTTATGATGCCTTTGCAGAAAAATTAGTAGCAGCTGTTAGTCAGATTAAAGTGGGTGATGGAACAAGCGCTGGTGTTACTCAAGGTCCTCTTATTGATGATGCGGCGATCACCAAAGTTCAAGGCTTTATTGATGATGCAGTGACTAAGGGCGCTAAAATCGTTTCAGGCGGTAAAGCACATGCTTTAGGAGGTTTGTTTTTTGAACCGACTGTAGTTACTGAGGTGACCACTGATATGAAGATGGCTAAAGACGAAATCTTTGGCCCTATTGCTCCTTTGTTCCGTTTCAAGTCAGAAGAAGATGTGATCCAGATGGCTAATGATACAGAATATGGCTTAGCTGCTTATTTTTATAGTCGTGATATAGGCCGTGTTTGGCGTGTTGCTGAAGCGTTGGAATATGGCATGGTAGCCATTAATACAGGACTTCTTTCCAATGAAGCTGCTCCTTTTGGAGGTATTAAGCAGTCAGGTCTTGGCCGTGAAGGGGCACATTACGGTCTGGATGATTATATGGAAATCAAATATATGCTGATGGGTGGTATTTAGATCTTTTGAGGAGTCTAGCAAGTTATTTTAATTAGCTAGACTCTCTGTATATAGGACTTTATCCTTACTTCTTTTTTTCAAGCGTCGCATGCTTATAAAAAAATCTTAAAATAGTTTCGCTAGAGTTCGGTCCATATTCGGTATTAAATGGTAATGAGGTATCCCCGCCAGCCCAAGCGTGATCCATATTATCGACTTCAAGTACCTTGACTACTGGATTGTCCTCACAACAATAGACCTTTTTCGTGTATGAGTCCGGTGTATTAGCCCGATGTTGTGTAACTATCGCTTCAGTATCCAGTGGCAGCTCATTGAGGTAAAGGGCTTGCTTAGTAAGAGCTGCAGCATTGCTGATATTAACCATGCGATCCTTTGCACCATGAATAATCAATGTCGGAATTAGGTGTGGTTTGGGCTTTACAAAGGTTTTGAGATAGCCAATCAAGTCCTCGTCATTGCTGGGGGATAAGCTGCCCATCACCCGAAGCCCACTTCTGACATCATAGGCTTTACCAAAAACTGGTCCGCTATGTAAGGCGACTGCTGCGACTTTTTCGGGAAAGCTAAAAGCTAGGGCGGTAGCCATACCTGCACCTGCTGACATACCTGCTATAAATAGGTTGTCACGATTGATGCCATACTTTTTAATGGTTTGATCAATCAGTTCCATGATGGTATTGACCTCAGCCATGCCACTGCCAGACTCTAGATCAAACCAACGCCAACATTGGGCAAAATTATGCTTTTTGTTTTGTTGAGGATAAAGCACAACAAAATCATATTGTTGTGCATATAGATTCATCTGTGAGCCTTGAGCAAAGACACTGGCATTTTGTTCACAACCGTGTAACATCACAAGTAAAGCAAGGTGTTTTGATTGAGGTCTTTCTGCTGTAGGCTCAGGGATAAAGGTATAATACTCAAGCTCATCAACAAACTGATGGGAGTCATTATCAGGGGCTTTAAATACATCCCTTTGCCACTCACCAGCATCCACCGGATCGGGATGCAAGACAGTCATTTCACTGGTCTGGATATTTATCGGCAGTAGGTGACTTGCTGTTTTTAAAAACTCGCGCTGCATGTCAAAAAAGACTTTAGTTTGATTAAAAAAGTTAGAAGCACCAGCTACAAAGGGATTAAAAACCATAAAGTTTGTCTTATTGCTATGTTTAAAACCCTAGCATAACAACCTCTTTACCTGACTTGCAAGGATAATTGTAGTTATACGTTAAGCATAATTTTTTAACTATCTATTGAGTATGAATCAGGATTACGAATTTATGAAAATAGCCTTGCAGCAGGCAGAAAAAGCAGCTGCCTTTGCTGAGGTGCCGATTGGTGCGGTGGTGATAGGACCTGATAAAACGTTATTAGGTGAAGGTTTTAATCAAACGATTAGCACGAATGATCCGAGTGCGCATGCTGAAATTCAGGCAATTAGACAAGCAGCGACTAAGCTAGGCAATTACCGTCTGACGGGGTGCACTCTATATGTTAATTTAGAGCCTTGTGCTATGTGTATGGGAGCTATTTTGCACAGCCGCATCAAGCGAGTTGTGTTTGCATCCAGTGACCCTAAAACAGGCGCTTGTGGCGGTGTGATTAGTCTACAAGCTGAGGCTCGTTTAAACCATCATTGTGTGGTGACGCAGGGCGTGATGGCAGAGCAATCCACTACGCTCATCAAAGATTTCTTTAAAGCGCAGCGTCTAGCTAAAAAACGCAGTTAATGTTTTTATTCTTTAATATAATATAGCGGTTAATTTTTAAGGATAAACCCTCATGGATAATCACGAGTTGAGCGACAAAAGCTTCTTAGAGCAAGAGGCCGAAGAGTTATTTGATGATGAGCAGATCTTGTCAGATGAGGCTAATGATGTGCCACCTTATGTCGTAGAGTATGAGGATCAAATTCCGCTTTACATTATTTCTCCATCAAGTGCAGTAAGCGACCCTTCAATGTTTGAGGTGGCCACAGCCAGACTAAATGACTATGGCTTTGATGTGGTTCTTGATCAAGATGCCAAAGCTAAGGTGACTCGTTTTGCAGGCACGGACGAACAGCGAGCTGAGGCCTTTAGTCGTGCAGCTAAAAGTGATGCTGAGATTGTCATCGCCAGTCGTGGTGGTTATGGATTGAGTCGTATTTTGCACTTAATCGATTGGGATTTACTTGCTAAGCATCCTAAACGTTATGTGGGTTATAGCGACTTCACTGCTTTTAATCTGGCTCTTTTAGCGCAAACCGGTATGAGTAGTTATACGGGGCCGGCGACGATTCCAGATTTTGGTGTGACAGAAGTCGATGAGCTGACTGTTGAGCTTTTTGTTGAATCCATGCGCGATGAACTAGAGATTTTATGCTTTGAAGCGATAGGCTCAGATGAGGTCGATGTCAGAGGGACCTTGTGGGGCGGTAATTTAGCAATGATTTGTTCTCTCATTGGTACGCCATATATGCCTAAAGTTGATGCTGGCATCTTGTTTATTGAAGATGTTGCCGAGCATCCATATCGTATTGAACGCATGCTTTGGCAATTATGGCAGGCTGGGATATTAGCCAATCAACGAGCGATTGTATTAGGACATTTTACGGATTATGAGCTAGTAGAGCATGATAACGGCTTTAATCTTGATTCGGTTATAGAATGGCTACGCACGGTGGTTGGTATACCTGTGGTTAGAGGCTTACCTTATGGTCATGGAGAGGTTAGGGCGACTCTACCTATTGGTGAGGAGGTTGGTCTAGCCACTCAAAATGATATTGCCTATTTGGTTATAAAAGAGCATGACCACGACCATGAAGACCACGACCACGCACATGAACATGACTAACTATTAATAAGAACAACTTAAGTTTAAAAGGAAATTAATTGATATCCACATCGAATTTGACCATTCAGTTTGGTCCAAAGCCGTTATTTGAAAACGTTAACGTCAAGTTTTCTGATGGTAATCGCTATGGCTTGATTGGGGCTAATGGTTCCGGTAAGTCCACTTTTATGAAGATTATTGGTGGTGATTTAGAGCCTACAGCTGGTTCAGTGACTTTGGAGCCTGGTTTAAGACTGGGTAAGTTGCGCCAAGATCAGTTTGCTTTTGAAGAGCATCCTGTCATTGATGTGGTCATGATGGGCCACACGGAGATGTGGGCTGCGATGCAGGAGCGAGATGCAATTTACATGGATCCTGAGGCGACAGACGATGACTATATGCGTGCTGCTGAGCTTGAGGCAAAGTTCGCTGAGTATGATGGCTATACGGCAGAGTCCCGCGCTTCTGAACTGTTGCTTGGATTAGAGTTTCCTATTGAGCAGCACCGTTTGCTGATGAGTGAGATTGCTCCTGGTTGGAAGTTGCGTGTGTTATTAGCACAGGCACTTTTCTCAAATCCAGATGTGCTATTGCTAGATGAACCGACTAACAACCTTGATATTCACACGATTCGCTGGTTAGGTGATGTGCTTGATAGTTATGACTCAACGATGGTGATCATCAGTCATGACCGACATTTTTTAAATCAAGTGTGTACTCATATGGCAGACGTTGATTATGGGGAGATTCGAGTGTATCCCGGTAACTACGATGACTATATGCTGGCTTCAACCCAGGCTCGTGAGCGTTTATTGGCTAATAATGCTAAAGCTAAGGAGCGTGTGTCAGAGCTACAGGATTTTGTTAGCCGATTTGCAGCCAATAAATCTAAGTCTAGACAGGCGACATCTCGTTTAAAGCAGATTGATCGTATCAAAGCGGAACAGGTGGAGATTAAACCTTCATCACGACAAAATCCCTTTATTCGTTTTGAGCAAAATAAGCCGCTCCATCGTTTTGCTATTAATGCTGAAAAAATCAATAAAAGCTATGATAAGCCTGTCATCAAAAACTTTAATGCCATGATTGAGTCAGGGCAGAAGTTAGCAATTATTGGTGCTAATGGCGTCGGTAAAAGTACTTTACTGCGTCTCTTAGCCGATGATTTAAAGCCTGATAGTGGCGACATAAAATGGGCCGAAAATGTCGATATGGGTTATATGGCACAGGATGTGTCTGATCAGTTTGAAGCCGCTGTAAACTTATTTGATTGGATGGCTGATTATCGACAACCTGGTGATGATGATCAGGCTGTGCGATCGGTCTTGGGGCGTTTATTATTTTCTGCTGATGATATTGTCAAAAAGGTCTCTGTACTTTCTGGTGGTGAAAAGAACCGGATGACTTTTGGTCGTCTTATGTTGAGTCGTCACAATGTTTTATTACTGGATGAACCGACTAACCACCTAGATATGGAGTCTATTGAGTCTTTACAAATGGCTCTGGAAAAGTATAAGGGTACCGTTGTGTTTGTTTCTCATGACCGGCAGTTCGTATCAGGTATTGCCGACCGAATCCTTGAGATTCTTCCTGATGGCGAAATTATCGACTATGCGGGTGACTACGATGACTATCTTGCTTCTCGTGGCCTACAAGCTTAGTTATATAAATTTATCAAATTAATGTTGAGGTTAATTTTTTGTTAGAACTGATCAAAGCGGTCTCTTACGAAGAAACAATTAAGAAAAGTCTTTTTATAGTTCATGCAGCACCAGTCCAGACTGCTGATGAGGCATTAGCCTTTATCGAAGCACATAGTAAGGCGGATGCCACGCATAATTGCTGGGCCTTTCGTATCGGTGAAGAGTATCGTTTTAATGATGATGGGGAGCCGGGAGGTACGGCTGGACGGCCGATTTTGGCTGCTATCGAAGGGCGTGATTTAACGAATACGGTTGTCTTGGTGATTCGCTACTTTGGTGGTGTGAAGTTAGGAACAGGGGGGCTGGTTCGTGCTTATGGCGGCACTGCTGCGAAGTGCTTGCATGAGGCGCCTAAACGACAAATTGTCGCCATGAGTCGTGTGCTTTGTGATTGCCCTTACTCTGAGATGGAGCGAGTCAAGGTGCAGTTATTACAAGATGGTGTGCAGCTTGTCTCAGAGGAGTTTGATGCAATCGGGGTGAAGTGGGAGTTACTTATTCCAGTACCTAAGGCTGCTGAACTTGAGGAAACTCATCGAAATTTGACCCGTGGTCAGGCCTCTTGGGAGGTCCTTTCCAAGGAAGAAATGATTTAGTTCGAAATTATTCTTGATGTTATAAAAAAGGTCGACACGATAAATGTCGACCTTTTTAGTATAAGGCAGGGGACTTGATTAAGCCTGGCCACCTTCTTGCTGCTCTTGAGCTGCAATTTCGGCGCGTACCTGATCCATATCCACTTCTTGTACCTTAGTTAAAAGGCTTTCGAAATCGGCAGGAGCAAGGGCACCGGGCTGCGAGAATAAAAGAATACTATCACGGAAAATCATCAGGGTCGGGATAGAGCGAATTTTTAATGCCTGAGCAATTTCTTGCTCTTCATCAGTATTAACCTTGTAAAACTTGATATCCGTATGCTTTTCTGCGGCTGCTTCAAATGTTGGGCTGAATTGCTGACATGGGCCACACCATGGCGCCCAGAAATCGATGACCAAGGTACCGTCTTGGTTTAAGGCATCTTGGAAAGTATCTTTAGTTAAATCTTGATAGCTCATAACTGTCCTTTAGTTAAGGGTGAATGGGCAGAAACTTATATGCAACTGCAGGATTAACCCATTATATGAAGATAGATGAGATAAATCCAAGGGCATCCGTATATTTTGCTCCATTCTTTAAGTGTTATTCTGTTTAAGCCATGCTGAAACGTATGACAAACAAGGCTGCCACAATAATTGTTGCTAAGTGTAACTCTCTGAATTTGCCTGTGATTAATTTCAGGACGACGTAGCTAATAAAGCCAAAGGCGATCCCCTCAGCAATAGAGTATGTAAATGGCATAATGAGCGCTGTTAAAGAAGCAGGAACCGCTTCAGTGGGATCAGACCAATCAATCTCAACGAGTTCACGCATCATTAGGCCAGCGACATAAAGTAGGGCTGGAGCAGTGGCATAGGCAGGAACGATACCGGCAATTGGAGCAAAAAATAGGGATAACAAAAATAAAATTCCCACGACCATAGCGGTCATACCGGTACGGCCACCACTTTGTACACCAGCCGCACTTTCTACAAAAGCCGTGGTACTACTGGTACCGAGCAGAGAACCACCTAAAATAGCAGTACTATCAGCAAATAAGGCTTTACCGAGACGGTTTGGTTTACCCTCAGGCATTAAACCGGCACGTTTTGCCACACCAATTAGGGTGCCTGTAGCATCAAATACTTCAACCAACACAAAGACTAGGATGACATTAATAAAGCCGATATTTAAGACGCCTAAAACATCCAATTGCATGAAAGTAGGAGCTATTGATGGTGGCATTGACATTAAGCTGTCTGGGGTATCGCTATAGCCAAATAGCATGGATAAAATACTGACAAATAATATGCCGATTAGAATGGCTCCCCTAACTCGGAGTGTATCCAGAGCGACGATAACAAAAAAGCCGATGACGGTAAAGATGACCTGATGTGATGATAAATCACCTTGGCCTACCAGAGTGGCTTGGTTGTCGACTACGATTCCAGAGGTTTGTAATGCGATAAAGGCAAGAAATAAACCAATACCGGCGACAATCGAAGAGCGTAGAGATTTGGGAATGCCTTCAATTAACCACGCTCGGATACCCGTTGCGGTTAAAATGATAAAAATGATCCCGGAGATAAATACTGCTCCTAGCGCTTGTTGCCAACTATAGCCCATTGCGCCGACGACAGTAAAGGCAAAGAATGCATTTAACCCCATGCCGGGAGCCATGCCGATTGGCCAGTTAGCAACAAATGCCATGATAAAGCAGCCTAAGGCGGCAGCTAGGCAGGTACTAACAAAAACGGCACCCTGATCCATACCAGTAGTGCCTAGAATTTGTGGATTTACGAATATAATATAAGCCATGGTCAAAAAGGTAGTGATACCTGCGACCAGCTCGGTACGAGCGTTTGTATTATGTTCTTTTAACTTAAATATAGACTCAAACATAGTGGTTTGCACTCTTTAAAAGAAAAACGAAAATTGTAAGATAGCATTTTAAATCTTTACAATAATTTATACAGCAATTTATGAATATTCTTGGTTTTGAAAGTTCCTGTGATGAGACAGGCGTAGCGATTGTTAATACTGAAAAAGGGCTTCTTGCTCATGCGGTGCATAGCCAGATAGATATGCACAAGGCCTATGGTGGCGTGGTACCAGAGTTGGCTTCGCGTGATCATATTCGCCGTGTTTTGCCCTTAACCTATGATGTATTAAAAAATGCTGGATTAACCATTAACGATATTGATGCGGTAGCATTTACGGCGGGACCGGGCTTGTCAGGTGCATTATTAGTAACTGCGAGTGTGGCTCAGTCTTTTGCCTGGAGTCATGACTTACCGACGATACCTATTCATCACTTAGAAGGCCATTTGCTTTCTCCCATGTTGTCCCCTGATGTGCCGGAGTTTCCTTTTGTGGCGTTGTTAGTCTCGGGTGGTCATACTCAACTAATGCGTGTTGATGGCGTTGGTCAGTACCAGTTGCTAGGTGAGACCTTGGATGATGCCGCTGGCGAAGCCTTTGATAAGTCCGCTAAGTTGATGGGTTTGCCTTATCCAGGTGGGCCTCATCTGGCGAAGTTAGCTGAGGGTGGTGACTCACAACGTTTTCAATTGCCTCGTCCTATGAAACATAGTCAGGATTTAGATTTCAGCTTTAGTGGCCTTAAAACAGCAGTTCTTACTACTCTAAGAAAATTGGAAAAAGAGGACGCAGTTAGTGAGCAACAACTAGCGGACTTAGCGGCATCGACTGAGGTGGCCATTGTTGATGTGTTAGGACATAAAGCGATTAAAGCCATGGAGCAAACAGGCTTGAAGCGTTTAGTTGTGGCCGGCGGTGTAGGGGCTAATATTCACCTACGAAGTTTTTTAGAAGAGAAAATGGCAGCTTTAGGTGGTAAAGTTTATTTTCCGCCTTTGGTGTTATGCACAGACAATGGTGCCATGATTGCTCATGCTGCCAGCGAGCGTGTTAAAGCCGGTCTTGTGGACTTGAATGAGCGCAATTATAGTCATCGTATCCGTACTCGCTGGGATTTGGCAGAAATTTAACTAGCGTTTCTTTGCTTTGCGATTAATTGAATTACTAGCAGTAAATTTGTTTTGAGCTTTTTTACCGCTGCCGATTTTGCTCTCTTTACCGTGTAGTAAGTTGTGGATGTTTTTCTTATGTTTATAGATTAACCAGCCCACGATGAACAAAATAGCAATCAACCAAGGCCAAGCGAAGTTACCGTTACCCGTGCTTAGAAAAAGGTAGTAGATTGGTGCCATCGTTGCACTGACTAGCGCAGCGAGTGAGGAGTACCTGAACATCATGGCTACAACAAGCCAAGTGATTATACAGATAAAGCCAAGTAATGGGTTGAGTGCAATCAAAATACCCACGCCAGTGGCTACACCCTTACCACCTTTAAATCCTAGCATAAGCGAGTAAACATGCCCCAAAAACACACTAATTGCGGCGATAGTCACAAGCCACGGGGAAAGTTGCCAATGCTCAACGGCTTGAATTGTTGCAAAAACAACGACCCAACCTTTAAGCAAATCACCCAATAAGGTAAAGATAGCAGCCTTTTTATTGCCACTACGTAAGACATTAGTGGCGCCAGGGTTACCAGAGCCGTAACTACGGGGGTCTTCAAGTTTTAATAACTTGGAGCTGATGATAGCAAAAGAGATGGAACCAATCAGGTAGCCGATGATGGCAATTACAAGGGCAAATACTAAAGAGGACATGCTTTTTGAACTCTTAAAAAGATTAAAGACGGTTTGTATTATATTGAAAAAGGTGACTCTCTAGGCTAGTGATAGTTAAAATCGATTTTCTAGAGCTTTCTCGAAGCCTGTCGAGAGAGAGAAGGCTGCTATAATCGTTCTAGTCTAAATTAATTATTCTGTGAATTAAAGTATTTATGAGAAAACATATTCTTCTATCCAATGATGATGGCTATAGCGCTAGGGGCATTGAGGCTTTATACGAGGCGTTATGCGAGATTGCCGACGTTACTGTGGTAGCTCCTGAAACTAATCATAGTGGCGCTTCAAACTCTTTGACCCTAAATCGTCCACTTGCTGTGCGACAAGCTAAAAATGGCTTTTATTATGTTAATGGCACACCTTCAGACTCAGTGCATGTGGCATTGACAGGTTTAGTTGATAGAAAAATTGATTTGGTCGTTGCGGGTATTAACAACGGCGCTAATTTAGGTGAGGATACTTTATATTCAGGTACAGTCGCAGCAGCGACAGAGGGCTTTTTATTTGGTTACCCCTCAATTGCATTTTCTCTCATAGAAAGAGAGTGGCCACATATTGATGCCGCAGCCGAGATCAGTAAGTACATCGTCAAGAAGCAATTAGATGAGCCACGCCAAGAGCCGATGCTGCTAAGTGTTAATATACCTGCTTTAGCAGAACACAAGCCTGAAAATATTCGTATTACACGCTTAGGTCGACGTCATCCTTCACAGTCTGTCGTGCCAACCGCTAGTCCTAATGGTGAGACGATGTATTGGATTGGTGCTGTGGGTAATGTCCGCGACTTTGCCGATGACACAGATTTTGGCGCAGTCCAAAATGGTTATGTCGCTATTACACCATTGGATTTGGATTTAACCCATCATGATGAGATTGATTTAACCAATCGATGGATTCATGGTGCTTAAGATTTTTTAGTGTTGATGAGTAGCAATCCTTTTACATTCAGACCTCATTTGCGTGACACGCAAATCAAGCGTGAGACCTCTAAATTAGAGGGACTTGGTATGATTCGCAAGCCCGTGGTTTCTGCGGCCAATAGTAATACTCGGATTTTGTCTGGTAGCCGTCAATTGATAGGTGATGCAGCGATTAAGTCTTCAACGCCCCTAGAACAGCCGAATTGTCGTGTTTCTATGAATATCGGCCTGAATTCTACGCGGATGCGGGAGCTGATGGTTCAGCGTCTGCAGCAACAGGGTATTACTAATCAGGCAGTTTTAGAGGCGATGTTTACGGTGCCACGTCATGCCTTTGTGGATCAGGGCTTGGCTAGTAGAGCTTATGATGATGCCGCTTTGCCCATTGGTTTGAAGCAGACCATTTCGCAGCCTTATATTGTTGCCCGTATGGTTTCGCTGGCGCTTGAAGGCGCCTCAAATAATCGGGTATTGGAAATAGGGGCAGGCTGTGGATATCAGACTGCCGTATTGGCGGAAGTATATCGCCAAGTATTTGCGATTGAGCGGATCCGTGGTCTTTATGACTTGGCTGAAGACAATCTCTCTCATTTACCGCATACCTCACATATTCATTTGATCTATGGTGATGGCTTAAAGGGCTTGCCGCATTATGCACCCTTTGATGCGATTGTGATCGCAGCTGCAGGACTCGAGTTGCCTCATACTTTATTTGAACAGTTAGTCATTGGCGGACGATTAATTGCTCCATTGGGCGGCGTTCGTCAACGTCTGGTCATGTTTGAGAGGGTGAGTGAGCAGAGGTGGGAACGTCATGAGCTCGAAGAGACCCGTTTTGTCCCCTTACTTCCTGGTATTCAGTCTTAATAAAAATTGTTACCCCCAGGAGAGATTTGATGGGCTACAATTAATTGCTTGTAGTGGATCAGATTTTTGAACATATTATTTTTAGTTTTAAGAGTTCCTTAGTGAATAAAGGTTTTTTTGATGAATAGAAAAATATATATCGTCGGAGCAATATGTTTTTCAGCTTTATTAGCTGCTTGTGGTTCAAGCCAAAAAGCACCAATTAGCTCGGCAGGTGGTTCGGGAGCCGCAGGTGCGGCTGGTACTTATGTAGTGCAGCGTGGTGATACGCTTTACTCAATTGCTAGGCGCCATGGTACGACGGTAGCAAATCTTTCTAGTATGAACCGTATTAGCAACCCTTCACAATTAGAGGTAGGACAGCGATTAAATGTCGGTGGTGCCACAGCGAGCTCATCTACCCCAACTCGTACAACTGCAAGCACAAGTGCTCCTGCTGCTAGCACACAAGCCACACGAGCGTCAGACGCAACAGCACTTAGCTGGGCTTGGCCTGTTCGTGGTAATGTGATTACTCAGTTCTCTAGCACGACCCGCGGTATTGATATCGCCGGTACTGTGGGTACCCCGGTTAATTCCGCAGCGGATGGTACAGTTTCTTATGTAGGTAATGGCTTGCGTGGTCTAGGCAATCTAGTCTTAGTGACTCATAGTAATGGCTTTATCACGGCTTATGCACATAATAGCCGTATCACTGTACAAACTAATGAGCGAGTCAAACGGGGGCAAAAAATTGCCGAGTTAGGTGATACAGACACGACTTCTCCTCGCTTACATTTCCAAATTCGTCGTAATGGTACCCCTGTAAATCCGCTTTCTTATTTACCTCGATAGTTAAGTTATGTATCCACATCTCGTTTTTGACCTAGAAACTATTCCTGATGCTCATGGCCTTCGTCAGCTGATGGAGCTCGATCCCGAGTTACCCGATGAAGAGGTAGTCGATATAGCCATGCAGGCGCGTCTGGAACAGACGGGTTCTGACTTTATGCCTTTGCATTTGCAAAAAATTGTTGCTATAGGTTGTGTTTTTAGAAATAAGACGGATTTTCACGTCAAGTGCTTGGGTGAGCCTGGTGATGACGAAGCGACGTTGATTCGCAGTTTTTTCAAAGTCATTGATCATTACACACCAGTCCTCATTTCTTGGAATGGCTCAGGCTTTGATTTACCCGTATTGCACTATCGTGCTTTGATTCATGGTGTGCCATCGCGTCGTTATTGGGATAAGGGGCAGGATGACCGCAGTTTTCAATACAATAACTATCTAAGTCGTTATCATGAGCGGCACACTGATTTGATGGATGTGTTGGCAGCTTTTAATTTACGTGCTAATGCACCTTTAGATCAGTTAGCTAAGCTCTGTGGATTTCCGGGCAAGCTTGGTATGGATGGTAGTCAGGTATGGCCAACGTGGCTTGAAGGCGGCATTGATGAGATACGAGCTTATTGCGAAACGGATGTTGTTAATACTTGGTTGATGTATTTACGCTATTCACTCCTGAAATGCGATATGGATCAAACCGCTTATGATGCTGAAATTAAGCTTGTACACGATTCTTTATCTGCTATCAGTGATCAAGCCCCTTGGGATGAGTACTTGTCCGAGTGGTCCTTGTAATTAACTGAAATAAGTCAGTCTTTTTTGAAATTCTTTAGAAACGCCTCCTACGATAAACTAGCATCAATCGTTAACCAATAGGAGTTATTTTATGAAGATGAATTCATTATTAAAAGCATCAGCCATTGCCTTGGGATTGACTTTAGCTAATACTTCAATGGCTCAAACAGCCCCTGAAGCTCAAGCAACAGAAACAGCGACCAAACGTGCTGACAAAGCAGAGCGTGGCGATCGTTCACATCGTGGCGATAAGCGTCACCATCACCATCGTCATATGAAACAAGGTCATATGCATGGCTTTAAAGGTGATGTTGGCTTAGTGGTACCGGGCTATGGTCCCGTCAGTCAGAAGGTTGTTGATAGTCTTGAGTTGAGCGATGCTCAAAAAGCCAAGATCGAAGAGATTAAGTCAAGTATCAAGACTCAGATGGAAGAGCGTCGTGATTCTAAAGAGCATCCGATGGCGGCAGTCGCTGAGGTACGTTCTAAGCAATTAGCTGATGGTAAATTAGATCCTCAAGCGATGCTTGAAGAGCGTCAGAAGGTTAGAGAGTCTATGCGTGATCGTCGCGGAGAGTTCAGTGATGAGTGGCTAGCAGTTTGGAATGACCTAAATGATGAGCAACAAGCTAAAGTAGCTACTTACTTTCAAGAGGTAGATGCCAAGCGTGCGGAGCGTTTTGAGCGTATGAAAGAAAAGCGCAAGGAACGCGGTGATAAGTAATACGGCAGATTGAGTAAAATCTAGTCTTAAGCTCTCTATAGATTTTACGTATTTATAGTAGACTTCCTCTAAAACGGTGTCAGTAATCATTTACTGGCGCCGTTTTTTTATTACTGCTGGATCTCGGTTAAAATAGTCGCTTAGCTTTTGCAGGTGAGATATGTCAGAATTTTTTACGATTGAATCCATTGATCTTGAAGCGCGCGGTATTGCCCGTCGTGATGGGAAAACAATTTTTGTTGAGGGTGCTTTACCAGGAGAGAGCGTCAGAGCAAATATAGTTAGACGCAAGCCCTCCTATGAAATTGCTGTTACTCAAGAAGTTGTAAAGTCGTCCTCATTACGGGTTGAACCAGCCTGTCCAAACTTTGGTGTCTGTGGCGGCTGTTTGATGCAGCATTTAGATGCTCGTGCGCAAGTAGCGATTAAGCAACGCGCCTTAGAGGATTGCTTTAAGCATATTGGCAAGCTTGAGGTTCCTCAAGTTCTACCTGCAATTTATGGCCCGAGTTGGCATTATCGTTATCGTGCCAGACTTTCAGTGCGCTATGTTGCTAAAAAAGGT
This sequence comes from Alcaligenaceae bacterium, assembly GCA_012518515.1. Taxonomy (GTDB): domain Bacteria; phylum Pseudomonadota; class Gammaproteobacteria; order Burkholderiales; family Burkholderiaceae_B; genus Oligella. Next base: position 2,611 of record JAAYRZ010000095.1, on the reverse strand, counting down.
GGTGTGCTGATTGGTTTTAGGGAGCGTAAAGGCCGTTTTGTGGCTGATATGACTGAGTGTCTAGTACTTCCTAAAAAGGTATCGGATATGTTACCGGCTTTGCGTCAATTAATTGGCTCCTTAAGTATTCCGTCGCGTATTCCTCAGATGGAGGTGGCTGTTGGAGATGAGCTTCTGGTGTTACTGCTACGTCATTTAGAGCCTTTTGAAGAAGAGGATTTAGATAAGTTAAGAGATTTTTCTGCTGAACATGGGGTGAGCTGGTGGTTACAGCCTAAGGGACCGGATACAGTTCATGCTTTAGTGGCTGAAGATGAGGATAAACTATCCTATGCCTTGCCTCAATTTGGTCTAAGAATGGCTTATCGACCCACTGATTTTACGCAAGTTAATCATCATATTAATCGTTCTATGATTTCTAGAGCCCTGAACTTACTCGGTGTCGAAGCTGAGGATAGGGTGGCTGATTTATTTTGTGGTCTAGGCAACTTTACTTTGCCTTTAGCTACTCAAGCTAAGGAGGTAGTGGGGATTGAGGGCAGCGATGCCTTGACCGAACGTGCCTTGGCAGCGGCTAAAACACATGACTTAGATCATAAAGTCTCTTTTTCTACGTTGAATTTATTTGAAGTTGATGTCGAATGGCTGCGTGCACTTGGTTACTTTGACCGTATGCTGATTGATCCACCACGCGATGGGGCCTTAGCAGTTTCTAAAGCATTGGCGGCACTTAAGGCAGAAGAGCGTCCAAAACGCATTGTTTATGTATCCTGTAACCCTGCTACCTTAGCACGTGATGCCGCTGTTTTAGTGAGTACAGGTGGTTATCGCCTAATCAGCGGAGGGGTTGTCAATATGTTCCCACACACAGCTCATATCGAATCAATGGCAGTTTTTGAGTATCACCCGGGTGATCCAATTCCTGAGCCAGAAAATGAAGCAGAAATAAGCTCAGATGAACAATCTAAGATAAGCTAATAATTTATTAGTCAATTAGGGCTCCAGTCATTGCGATTATTATCGTAGACTTGGAGCCTTTTTTGTATGTTCTTGGTCAGGGCTAATTTTTTGCACAACATTTACAAAAATAATTATAAATAATCTGTCACCTACTTGTTGTGTGGATCAACCTCAATAGTTGAGGGTTCATGTGCTTAGTCATTATGTCTGATAAATCATCGGTTTAACTTGTCTATTCAAGTGTTACTTATAGAAATTCATATATTTCAGAAGTGAAATAAAACCTTAAAGTAACTGTCATAATCCGTTTCTATAATGAGCTCAGTTTAATTTTAAAGAGCTTGTTATGACGACAAAAGGCTTGCGCTGAAAAGTACAGCGTGCCTTATCGTCAAGCGATTGCGAAGATGTGCCGTGAGCGAGGTTTAGCCATGGCTAGCCATGATGATGCAACTGATGACCATGTGAGAGAGTCGGCAGACATCGGGATGCAAATTGCCGAGTTTCCGACAACGCATGTTGCCGCTGATTTAAGTCACCAGTTAGGATTAAAAGTCTTGATGGGAGCACCTAATATTGTTCGTGGCGGCTCACATTCAGGCAATATTGCTGCTGCCGATTTGATCAAAAAGGGTGTGCTCGATATTTTATCCAGCGATTACTATCCAGCGAGTTTATTGGCAGCGGTCCAGCGAATGCACAAAGAGGAACTGTGTAATTTACCGGAAGCTGTTGCTACGGTTAGCCGTTTACCAGCTAAAGCGGCTAATTTGCTAGACCGCGGAGAAATTCGTGAAGGGTTGCGCGCAGATATAGTTCGCGTTAAGTCACCTAAAAACCAATTTGTGGTGTCGCAAGTTTTTAATAAAGGCAATAGGGTCTTCTAATGACTGGGCAGCTTATTTATGTGGTTGGGCCATCTGGTAGTGGCAAGGATAGTATTATCCAGGCTTTGCTAGAGCGTCTTGAAGTAACTGTCATGCGGCGAGTGATTACTCGTCCGAGTGATAGTATTGGCGAGGCTTCTGATTCAGTGGAGCCGGAGACCTTTGAGCAGATGGAGGAAAATGGCATGTTCAGTATGAGCTGGCATGCTAACGGCTTATCCTACGGCATACCATTTAGTCTGGACCATTATTTACAGGATGGCAAAACAGTCATCGTCAATGGTTCACGGGAATATTGTGAAGTATTGCACGAGAAATATCCTGATGCCTTATTAGTCTTGGTGACCGTCGAGCATGAACTACTGAGGCAACGCTTAGAACAGCGCAATCGCGAAACCATACAGGAAATTGAATTACGTCTTCAACGAAATCAACAGTTTGAGAAAAGATTTTTAGCGAATGTAGAACGCTGGCAATTACCGTTTTTTATCTTGAATAACTCGATGACTTTAGAGCAAACAGTGGCTCAGTTTTATGAGCAACTGGAGCACTTTCAGAAAGGCTCAGAAGTTATGATAAGAAATCAGCAAAGCGCACAGAAAATTGCTTGATTAGAAAAGTTTTATTTTGCGCTAATCATCATAAGTTAATAAGGTCACATTGATGTTGAAATTTAGTTTTCTGGGTACAGCTGATAGTGCTCAAGTCCCTGTTTATAATTGCGACTGCGCTGCTTGTTTAAGAGCGCGTCAGGAAAAAATTTA
>JAAYRZ010000094.1 GCA_012518515.1 Alcaligenaceae bacterium | reverse complement strand
GTAAAGGTTAAGGTAAAAATCGTTGAACCAATCAAGATAAAGATAACAAAACTAGTGAGCTTAGTTGTTGATTCCATCGCTTGCTTTAATAAGTTAATATTTAAGCGACCACGCGACCATGCCAAGATAATAGAACCCACTGCACCCATCGCACCACCCTCAGTAGGTGTAGCAACACCAATAAAGATAGTACCTAGGACTAGGAAGATGAGCAACAAAGGTGGGACCATCGAAAACACGACTTTTGAAGCAATCAGTGATAGCCACCCAAGTCTTAAGTATTTATTGAGCAAGGCAAAAGCAAACATGATCAAGCCCCACAACAATAAAATAACAACTACTTTTTCATCAACTGCTGTACTTTCAGTCACAAAGAACTGTGCATCTAGCCAATAAGCCACTACACCTGCGAGGATAGAAATCACCGCTAAAGAACGCAAGCCTGAACGACCGTCAGGCTCTCGATACTTGCGTGCATGCGGTGGTAAAGCAGGCGCAGTTTTAGGAAAAATCATTGCCACAATCATGACAAATACGATATACACCACCACCAGAGTCAAGGCCGGTAACATAGCACCTTTATATACATCGCCAACTGAACGCCCTACCTGGTCTGCCAAAATAATTAATACTAGCGATGGTGGAAGAATTTGTGACAAGGTGCCTGAAGCAGCAATTACTCCACTTGCTAACCTACGGTCATAGCCATAGCGCATCATGATGGGTAAAGAAATCAATCCCATCGAAATCACAGAAGCTGCAACAACCCCCGTAGTAGCAGCCAACAAAGCCCCTACAAAAATTACCGCAATGGCCAAACCACCACGAATTGGACCAAAAATTTCACCAATAGTATCTAGTAAGTCCTCAGCCATACCGGAACGCTCAAGAACTAGCCCCATCAGAGTAAAAAACGGTACCGCTAATAAGGTATCATTTTGGACAATACCAAAGATACGGTTCGGTAAGGCCTGCAAGAAAGCAAAGTTAAACTCACCAAAGAAAATCCCTAAGAGCGCATAGAAGATCCCATTAGCAGCTAATGAAAAAGCCACAGGGAAACCCAGAAGTAATAAACCGATCAAGGTTAAGAACATGATCGGAGGCATATTAGCAATAATAAATTCAATCATTTTCCAATCCTTTAGGCTTCGTTATTATTAGTAGCTTCTTGATTTTTCGATTTGAGCTCATCAAGTAGCATCTCATCAGAGCTTTTAGCCTTGCGTAAAGGATTAGGTGCTAAGCCCCTTAGGAAGGCAATACACTTAATCAAGTGTGACAGACCCGCCAAAATCATCAAGCTAAAACCGATTGGAATTAATAATTTAACCGGCCAACGGATCAAACCGCCGGTATTCGATGACATTTCACCAGAAACATAGGACTGTACAAAAAACGGCCAGGATAAATAAACGATCAAGCCACACGCCGGCATAATGAAAAAGAGCACGCCAATGATATCGATAATGACTTGAGTGCGTTCTTTTAAATGTGAGTTAATGACATCGACACGAACGTGTTCATTTTTTAAAAAAGTGTAGCTAGCAGCTAATAGCACCACCGCACCAAACAAATACCACTGGATCTCTAACCAGGCATTGGAGCTGTTATTAAAAACCTTGCGGTAAATAGCATTACCGGCACTCACCGCTGCCATCAATAGTGTAAGCCAAATAACCGCTTGGGCGACTTTAGTATTAATAAAGTCGATGAATTTGGAGATTGCAAGTAAAGAACGCATGAAGGAAAACTCTTGTTTTTCTTAGAAAGAAGGTAAAAAATATAACAACTAAAAACAGTTGCTTAAATAGATATAAGTAATAATATCTGATTGTAAAGGCAAATGGCCGAGATAATGCACTATCTCGGCCATTTTGCAAGATTTTTAAAAATCTCGATAAAGTTAGATCCCCAAAGGATTATAACTTTTCTGATAACTCAGGTACTGCCTCAAACAAATCAGCAACTAAGCCATAGTCGGCAACTCCAAAAATCGGAGCTTCGGCGTCTTTGTTAATTGCAACAATGACTTTAGAGTCCTTCATGCCAGCCAAGTGCTGAATAGCGCCTGAAATACCAACAGCGACATATAGCTGTGGTGCAACGACCTTACCCGTTTGACCAACTTGTAAATCATTAGGTGCATAACCCGCATCAACAGCTGCACGTGATGCACCAACTGCTGCGCCTAACTTGCCAGCTAAACCTTCGATGAGGGCAAAGTTTTCTTGGCTACCTACACCACGACCACCAGAAACGATGACTGCAGCAGCAGTAAGCTCAGGACGATCACTTTCAACCACTTCACGACCGACAAATTTAGATAAACCACTATCTGCTACTGCATCAATACTTGCAACTTCCGCAGAACCACCTTCCGCAGCCACAGCATCAAAAGCCGTAGTACGTACAGTCAACACTTTAATGGCATCGTCAACCTCAACTGTTGCGATCGCATTACCAGCGTAAATCGGGCGTTGAAAAGTATTAGCAGATTCAACAGCAATCACGTCAGTGATTTGGGCTACATCTAATTTCGCAGCAACACGAGGTGCTACGTTTTTACCATTAGCGGTTGCAGGAAATAAGATATGACTATAGTCACCGGCTACAGCAAGCACTTGAGCTGCAACGTTTTCAGCTAAAAACTGCTCTAGACTCTCACCATCAGCTAATAAGACCTTGCTGACTCCAGCTACCTTGGCTGCAGCATCAGCAACAGCTTGAGCACCTTTACCAGCAACTAAAACATGAATATCACCACCAAGCTGGGCGGCAGCCGCTACGGTATTAAGTGTAGCTGGCTTTAAAGAAGAATTATCGTGTTCAGCAATTACTAAATTCGTCATCTTAAATCACCTTCGCTTCATTTTTTAACTTATCAACTAACGTATCCACATCAGGCACAGTAATACCGCCCTGGCGTGCAGGTGGTTCAGATACTTTTAATGTTTTGATTCGTGGAGTGACGTCAACACCCAAATCTGCAGGACTTAATACATCAAGTTGCTTTTTCTTGGCCTTCATGATGTCGGGTAATTTAACATAACGTGGCTCATTAAGACGTAAGTCTGTCGTGATAATAGCTGGTAACTGCACTTCAACAGTCTCTAGACCACCATCAACCTCACGAGTAACCGTCGCGCTGCTATCAGTCAGTTCAACTTTAGAAGCAAAAGTAGCCTGAGGTCGATCTAATAAAGCAGCGAGCATCTGACCTGTCTGATTAGCGTCGTCATCAATCGCTTGCTTACCTAAGATTACTAACTGGACTTCCTCTTTTTGAGTAATCTCTTTTAAAAGCTTAGCCACAGCTAAAGGCTGTAACTCTTCATCAGTTTGTACAAGAATACCGCGATCAGCACCTAAAGCCATGGCTGTACGAATGGTCTCCTGACACTTATCAATACCGCAAGATACGGCGATGACCTCTGTAACTTTACCCTGTTCCTTAAGACGTACTGCCTCTTCCATGGCAATTTCATCAAACGGGTTCATAGACATCTTAACGTTGGCAATATCAACGTCTGTCTGATCTGCTTTCACACGCACTTTGACGTTATAGTCAACAACGCGCTTGACGGGTACTAAGACCTTCATCAAATTTTCTCCTATGACAATTACTTTTTAAATGCAATATATATTACACGGTGTCGCAATCATTTTACCTACTTTGCAAT
>JAAYRZ010000093.1 GCA_012518515.1 Alcaligenaceae bacterium | reverse complement strand
GCATTCCAAGCCGATATCACAAAGCGTAATTTCCCGCGCACTCCTGGCGTAGTTTCACTATCAAAGGGGATGCTCACCTCGACCTTCCCACCTCTGAGTCTTTTCGGATCTATTTCACTGTCTGCATCATTAAAACCTTGATTTTGCCAGGAGTAATTTATTTTCCATTTTTCGCCCTTTTTTTCAGGCTGGACAATTTCTAAAACAATCGAGTTCTGGAATAAATAACTACCCTCATAATGCTCATTAATCCAGAGCCTACGTTCAATTTCATAATCGGGTACGCGGACACCCAAAAACACGCTATAGGCGAGTGAACGTCGCTTCATATTAACCCGTTCACGTTTAGCTAAAAATACGGTAGAAAGGTATTGAGAGCCATTCTTTTTAGGAGCGGCTACCCACTCTTGGTGAGTCAGACAAGCAACTGAGTCCTCTTCTGCTTTACGACGTGTAAGGTACCATAATTTTCCACGAGGTGCGGCCATCATTTCAAATTGATAAAGCGCATTTATCTTTCGCCCAGCCTCTGTTGCCTTTTGTATCTCGGTTGGTAGACGTATATCTTCAATATCCACCCAGATATCGACACGCACATTGCCAAACAGAAATCGGCTAAGGTTTTGATAAGCATCCTCACTATTTACAATGCCGAAAAAGCCTGAATGCGCACGATAGCTAAAGGCTTTTGCACAAGGCGCACTCAGTTTCCCGTCTGCTTTGACGCCATTTAAGGTGGCATTTTCAATGCGCACTAAACCATCACTACCATGGCCTGCAAAGGTTCGCGATGCCCCAAAGGCTACATCGTAATCCATGCGATTAGTACCAACCATACAAAAAATACGCTCAGAGGGGAAACGGGTCTCAGGGATCCAGTCAACGCGCTCAGTCTTTTCATAGAGCTCTTCAAGAGCCAGATATCTGGCCATTTCTTTGCGGTTGAAGTTATTCATATCCGCGAGACTCAGCCACGACGGTATATTCACTCCTAGCATATCCACGCCATTATGCGGGGTTGCATAGGTAAACAACTTGTCGACATACTTACGTGCATTTTTCTTATCATTTTTGGGATTCTGTAGTAGCCCCCGACAGACCAGACCTCCCATGGAGTGTGCAACCAGATAGCAACGAAACGTTTCGGGAGTTGTTTTGTTATCAGGGTTTGAACACACCAGATCGCGAACGCGAAGAATCAACTCACCCAGTTTGGCGGAAAACACATCAATTGGCGGTGTTTCACCAAAACCCAACAGGCGAGAGGCTTCATCATAGTAGCGGTAGATAATAATGGACCTGCTTGACAGCTTACGCTCAGGGTCTTCATCCCATTCGGGGTCAAGAATGTCATAGCCATCTTCATAGACATCCCGATAATCAAAATCAGAGGCTAGGCGAATCAGTGGTGATTCAAAAATGAATTTGCGTGGTTGCTGTCTTTTATCTGGAACAGCACGGTAAACAGTCGAACCAATATTAAATCCACAAAAAGGATCGGCGGTAGTTTGATCTATTTCCGTGGGTGTCATAGCATAGCCACGAACCTAGATAATAGGATAGAACGGTGAATTTTTATTTGCCATGACGTTTCCTTTATGCTCAGAACGATCATTGACTTTCTCTCTGTTTATATAAAAGAGAGCCCTCCTCCTGCTAAAGGATCAAGCCTTGCCGTAAAAACGAGAACAAGTATTGCACCCTTGTCATTCATGCTATCACAAAATGCAAGCAATTGTTAATTAAGCATTTTTTGACAATCCACCTAAAAACATTCCGTGATTCATCATAAAAAAAGCCTTAGCTGCAACATCAATTGTTCACAACTAAGGCTCCCACAAAATCAAAACTTAATAACTACGGCTCTATCGCATACTCTGTCACCGCAGGTGCATGCTTAATCAACCCTTGCTCTTTCATGAACTCAGCAAAATCTGCATAGCGTCGCTGACTCAATGCCCCAGGACGTAAAGCAAATCGCGGCAAGGTGTCTTTCCAAGCACGACGATTAAGCTCATCATCTAGCTCCTTTGGCTTATAGTCTTTAAATAACTCCCACGCCTCATCAGGGTGATTGACGATAAACTGTACGGCCTGTTCCATCGCCAGATTAAAACGACGATACTTGTCATCATCACGGTCTTTGTTATTGACTACGATAATCAGCTCTTCATAGGAAGGAACCCCCTCTTCTTCCACGTAAAATGCATGACCTGGATGGCCCTCAATATCTAACTGATTTAATTCGAAATTTCGGTATGCCCCAATCACCGCATCCGCATTACCAGTAATCAATGAAGGGGAAAGTGACCAATTCACATTGATGATTTCCACATCATCAAAGCTCAGACCATGGTGCTGAAGCATCACTTTTAACAAAATATCTTCAAAACCACCCACTGAAAATCCGACTTTTTTACCCTTTAAATCGGCAATCGAGGTGATATTACTACTTTTTAAAGTAACTAAAGTATTTAAAGGCGTAGCAATTAAAGTAGAAATACGAGTTAGCGGTAGCCCCTCATCAATCTGCATATGCAATTGTGGCTGATAGGTGACCGCCATATCTGCTTTACCAGCCGCCACCAATTTAGGCGGCATAGAAGGATCGGCAGGTTCCTGAATATTCACTTGCAAATCATGCTCTTCAAAATACCCTTTCTTCTCGGCAATGATGATTGGCGCATGATCTGGGTTCACAAACCAATCCAGTAATAAAGTCACCTTATCCGCTGCAAGAGCTTGAGTGCTCATAATCAAGCTCAGCGCACCGGCAGCCAAGTATTTTTTTCCTGAAATTAAGGTTTTCATTGTCATCCTTTATGAGTTTTATTAAATAAGAAAGTTACGCAGACCAAGAGATCAATCGACGCAAGAGATAATCCACCGTGAAATACAGCAGTAAAGACAAACAAGCGAGCACAATCAAGGCCGCAAAAACCGTATCAACTTGCATACGTGCATTGGCATGTATCATCAGATAACCCAAGCCTTCGCTTGAACCGACCCACTCACCGATCACAGCACCGATGGGTGCAGCCGCAGCGGCCACGCGCAATCCAGACGCGAGCGACGGCAGCGCCGCAGGCAAGCGTATTTGCCAAAGCACTTGAGCTGGTGTCGCACCCATGGTCTGAGCCATTTGCAACCAGTCTTTTGAAGTACGTTGCAAACCGTCATAACAGGCTGAAGTTACTGGGAAAAAGATGATAATGGCTGCCATCACCACCTTGGAGGCCATGCCATAACCTAGCCAAACCATCAGGATCGGAGCTAGTGCAAAGACTGGAATGGCTTGGCTCACAATCAAGACTGGCAATAACCACTGCCGAATCGTACGACACCATTGAAGTAACATGGCACTACTAAAACCAAGCAAACAACCTAAGGCCATACCCAGCAAAATCTCTATCAAAGTAACTAGGGCATGCCCTGCGATCAATTCATGCTGAGCCCAGAGCACCTTAAACACCCTGCCTGGCCCCGGCAAGATAAAATGCGGCGCCTGTGTGAGCCACACCACCATTTGCCATAGAAAGAGCAAACCTATCGTGATCACAAGTAAACGAATCCCTGGCGATAACTTTTTATTCATGCCGCAGGTTCCTCCAAGTCTTTCTGTAGAAAACTCAGCAATTCACCCTGCCACGATAAAATACGCGCATCCTCCAACGCACGAGGTGCGGGCATATCAATATCAAGCAACATATCTAGAGAAACGGGACGTCCTGTCATGGCCCAAACTTGATCGCTCAAGCGTAACGCTTCAAGTGGATCATGGGTAATCAGGATGACGGTTCTATCTCGCAGCAAAGTCGCCGCCAAGTCTTGCAACTGTAATCTGGTAATGGCATCAAGCGCTGAAAATGGCTCATCCATCAAAACGATCGGCTTATCTTCCATCAAGGTTCGGGCAAGTGCTACACGCTGTCGTTGCCCACCGGATAATTGCTCAGGCTTCCTGCGAGCAAGCTCTGCCAGACCCACTTGAGCAAGTAATTTTTGAGCCTGTGCCTGAGCCTCTGCTGTACGCTGCTTACGCAAGCGAACACCTAACAACACATTTTCCTGTACATTTAACCAAGGCAATAATGCATCACGCTGAGCCATCAAGGCAATCCTATCACTCAGAGGTTGATGGTCATCAGCACTGACCGTGCCCTCTAGTGTCGTTTCACTGAGTAGTCCCGCGATACTTTGCAACAGACTACTTTTCCCAACGCCCGAACGACCTAGGATGCTATGCCAACAACCACCTTTGAAGTGTGCATTTAATTTATTAAATAACGGTTTATCGGCATAACTCAGGCCAATATCCTGCAGATTAATTCCAGGTGACATGAATAAAAGACATTCCTTTTGTCGAGTCAAAAAATTTATCCTGACCCAAAAATAACAGACAAAAGGAGAAGGTATGAAAATACCGGCCATGAATAGGCCTGCGGTATCGCATCTTATTTCCTCCGCCAGTACGAACTGGATCAGGTTCACGGGTGTTATCTCAGCCTCTACCCAATGGTAAGGCACCCCGACAAGATGCGATTAGTCTAACGTATTATGAAGATACTGTCCAATAATGATAAAAATAGAACCCTACTAAGCTGAAAACTACCAATTCATCATAGGACTATTTTAGCCACTACTCCCTCTCACCTAAATTACTAGTGATACTCTGAGCTTCTTAAATTTATGGAATATAGCCTAAAACCTATATAGAATAGAGCCTATATTTATCGACATATCTTTACCAATTAATGATTTCGATTGCAGATCATGAGTTTGAAAAACACCTCAATCAATCAAAGAAGGAATGACATCATGGCAAGAACCCTTGAAGAAATACTAGCCAATGAAAAACCAAAAATTGTTGCTCAAGCCCAAAAAAAAGCAGCTGATATGCTGCTTAATATCCATCTTGCAGAGCTTAGAGAACAATTATGCTTAACGCAAAGTGAGCTTGCTGAGTCCTTAAATATTAAACAACCGACAGTGTCCGATATGGAACAACCTGGTAGAGACATCAAACTATCCACCCTCAAACGGTATATTGAAGCTTCTGGTTGCAAGCTCCGTATTGACATTGAGTTGCCTGATGGGACTCACTATGGTTTTACCGTATAGGCCTGACTGCTTCCAATTAATTTTAAAAGCAATCAGGCCAAACATCATCCTATTGTAAAAATGGCATCTGAGTGAAAATTTGCAAAATTGTGGCATTCACCAAATCTACAAAAAATGCACCCACAATTGGCACAATTAAAAAAGCTTTATACGAAGGACCATAGCGATCTGTTACAGCCTGCATATTAGCTACTGCTGTTGGTGTTGCACCCAAGCCAAAGCCACACTGACCTGCGGCTAAGACGACCGCATCATAATCTTTACCCATAAAACGGTAGGTAATAAAAAATGCGTAAAGCATCATCACCACTAGCTGTACAGCAAGAATAACCAAGACCGGCAAAGCCAAATCAACTAGCTCCCATAATCGTAGTGAGAGCAATGCCATGGCGAGGAATAATGATAGTGACGCATTACCAAAGACATCAATGGCACGGTCAAACATATCAAAATTAAAGAAATGAGTTAAGAAATTTCGCAAGATCACACCGCAAGCCAAAGCCCAAACGAAAGTCGGTAGTTCAAACACCGTATCTTTGGCTACATTCGTCATGATATCGGCAAAGGCTAAACAAGCAGCAAATAATGCTAAGGTTTCAATAGCTGAAGAAGCGGTAATTTTGCGAATTTCATCAGGTTTGTCAAACATCGCCTCTTGATCATTCTTGGCATCTTCACTATGTTGCGTACTATACAGTGATTGCTCTGCTGCCACTTGCTCCAAGCGAGTCTGATTTTCTGGCTTGGGTAATGGCTCTCTTTTCATCCGCTTAAGCAATAGCTTCGCTACTGGACCACCAATCATACCACCAGCAACCAAACCAAAGGTAGCAGTTGCAATACCTAAAGTTGTGGCTCCAGTAATACCGAACTTATCCTCTAAAATAGGTCCCCAGGCTCCTGCCGTGCCATGTCCACCTGTCAGCGTAATCGAACCTGTTACTAGCCCCAACAAAGGATCTAGACCAAGTATGCTCGCCATGCTGACACCAACAATATTTTGTACAACGATGAACACAGAAACAATAATCAGGAAAATAAATAAAGGAGTTCCTCCCACCTTCAACTTTGAAAAATCGGCACTTAAGCCAATTGAAGAAAAGAACATAAGCATGAAGGCATTTTGAAGCGCAGCATCAAAAATAAACGAAATGCCAAAAAAAGACTTCAGAACGAAGATAGCGATCGCAGCTACAAGCCCACCTGCAACCGGTTCAGGAATATTATACTCCTCTAGGAATTTAATCCTTACAACTAAGGAGCGACCGATCAAAAGTACAATAGTTGCCAGAATCAATGTGTAATAAGCATTGAGTGTTATTTCCATATAAAAACCTTTTTCGTGTTATTGGATGGATATGTCAACGGTAGCGCCCAAATAAGAGCCTTCGCTAAACAAAAACTTCTGTAGGCCATTCTACCAAAAAACAGCGAACACTCTCTTTGATTTTTCTTAGCCTTTTGTCCCTATGCTTTTATATTTATGTATGGTACGTCGCATGTAAAATTACCACCCACTACAACTCAAAAGAAAGCCCATCTTGAGCCACAAGATAATTTGATGGTAATCGACTTCCAAACTGCATTAGCCAGCAATCAAAATCATGACTAATGTGAGTCAATATGACTTTTTTAGCTTGAATTTTTTCTTGTAACGCAAACACAAGATTAAGGTCATTATGATTACGTCGTGGCGTTTCCTGCGGTGGATGAGAACAATCAATCACCATGACATCAAGCTTTAATAGGCATAAATACTCCGTTACCCTAACACTCAAACCAACAGTATCTGTAAGATAAGCAATACTCTTACCCTGCTCACTGACAAAGACATAACCATAGGTCATCTTTGAGTGGATCAATGGCAAAGCTGTTACAGTGAATCTGGGCATCTGACGGGTTTCAAAAGCACTAAAGGGATTAGAAAAATCCAGAATACCAGGATGTTTAAAAAGATCTGCAAAACCTTCTGGGTCATCAGGACCATAAACAGGTAAACGCATATTGACGCCCCAACGCAAATGCAACAAACCCTGAACATGATCGGCATGAT
>JAAYRZ010000092.1 GCA_012518515.1 Alcaligenaceae bacterium | reverse complement strand
TATTGATGTGATGGGCTTACGTCCAGTGATTGATCGCCATTTTCCGCTAGAATCGATTGTAGAGGCTTTTGAATATCAAACAAGTGGCCAGCATTTTGGCAAGATAGTGTTAGATATTTAAGAGACTGATTAGAGGATGAAAAAAGGCGTATCTAAATAGATGCGCCTTTTTGATTGAATTATGATTGTGACTGTAGAGCCCGTCTGTTTCTTAGGGCGCTACGAATTAAAACAATAAATGTACCAATCACCCCACCGAGTACGGCACCCAGTACTAGGATTAAGGCCTTACGTGGTTTGTCTTTGCTTAGGGGAAGCTGAGGGGTTTGAGTATAGACAAACATCTCTCCTTGAGTTTCAGCGCCGAGCAGGGATTTTAAGTTGTCAGCATTGTGTTCTATTTCATAATAACTTGGTGGATAAATTGTTGGTGTATTAGAAAGGGTTTGTAGTTGGGCCTGTAAGTAATTTTCACCAAGCATAAAAAGCATTTGTGAGTCTTTAAGGTCAATAATGCTATTGCCCATCACAGGGCTATTGCCAGTGTAATCGGTTACGCCAGCTGCACGAGCGCTTTGAAGTGCTTGCTCTAGCTCTAGGAGTCTATTTTCTCGCTCTTGATCACTGTTACTCTTAAGCTGAGCGCCACGTGTTTCTAAAAAGAGAATGCGATTATTGATACGACTCTCTAGCCTTTCATAGAGCAGCTTCAGTGAGTTGTCGTTAATATGCTCAAGGATCTCGACTAGTGTGTTTTGAGCGTCACTCTGACTTTCGGCAGAAAATTGGACATTATAAATTGAGCGATTGTTTTTGATGGCTTCCGCTACATTGAAGTCAGCTGAGGCCATGTCGTTTAGCAGGCGACGTTGGGCCACCTCGTCTTCAAGGTCTTGGGCTAGTTTTTGGTAGTAAGTAGAATTATTTAAGGCTTGTAGTCTCTCATCAATAGCAAAAAGACTGGTACTAAAAATAGTAAATGCATTCGCTAGACTGGCTTCTACATCGAGAGTAGCTGGTGATGACATTGAGGGCTTTGATGGATCCAAAGTTAAGTCAAGCATGCCATAACGATAGTATGCTTCCTCAAGATTTAAGTAGTTTTCAAGTTGGCTAGGTTCCGGAACGCGGACTTGTGCTGAGCTCGTCCATTGTTCTTTAGCCGTAAAGGCGTAGGCTCCGGCTAAGATGATACAGGCTACAGTGACTGTAATGATGAACCACTTACTCTGCCATATAGTTTCTAATAAATCGAATAAGTCGATTTCATCGTTGTTATAAGTAGTTTGTTGGGGGGTATTTTGCATAGTTGTGAATTATTGAGCTACTGAGTCATTAATTAAAGGCTTTAATTTTTAAGCCATTATAAAGTAAATGATTGTAGTATGGAGTTATTAGGGAGCTTTGTATAGCTGTACTCTTGAAAAATCTCCTATAGTCCTCATCATAAATTACCATACACTTAAACTGTTATTTTAAATAGAAGGATTAAATATAATGGTAGATCAGGCTAAGGATTGTCAAAATCAAGGTACTACTGAACGCACGATGGGCTTTCAGACTGAGGTCAAGCAGCTCTTGCATTTGATGATTCACTCTTTATATTCCAACAAGGAAATTTTCTTAAGAGAGTTGGTTTCTAACGC
>JAAYRZ010000091.1 GCA_012518515.1 Alcaligenaceae bacterium | reverse complement strand
CCAATACAGGAGCAAGTTCAAAAGCATACTGGCATGCCGATTGAGTTTGGTGGTTTGGCCTTGAGTTGGCAAGGATTTAATCCGCAGCTTGTATTAAAAGAGGTTGGGTTTCAAGAGTCAGCGCTGAGTCAGTCTGCTATGCGTATGCCACGCACCTCAGTAGAGGAGTTGCGGCTGTATTTGGAACCTAGTCTGACTTTCTGGAAAAGCGGCCTCCTTAGTATTGACGTTGAAAAGGCCCACTTACCACTACTCATTGATGCAGAGGGAGACGTTTGGATAGGGCAGCATCGTTTACCGATGGCTGATGTGACTTTTAGTCAATTACCTGAGACAGAGCAAGCACCGTCTGAGTTAGAGGAAGTTAATTTTATTGCGGCTTTGAGCAGTTATTTGACGCAGGATTTTAGCGAGCAAATCAAGCTTTTACAGGATGATCCGTTGTTTGAATGGATCCGCAGTGTCTCAGTAAACGATCTGCATTTGACGGTGCGAGATGCCTCTAGCCTATCAACGGGTGATTTAGGCGAGGATGAAAAGCCGGGCTCTATTCTTGATTTCGATCTGGACTTTAAAGAGGCAAGGGTTTCAATAGAAAATGAACGCATACAAAGTTTTGTAGCCTTTCAATCTGAGCTTCTATCTGAACATGATATTGTCATCGAAAGTTTAATTGATTACAGTTTATTTAGTGAAAAAGAAAAACGAGCCGTTTCAGGTCATTTAAATTTAAGAAGCCGCTATCTGGAACCTAGACAATTGTTCTTTAGTGCGCTTGATGAATTACAAGTAGAACAGCTTGTGATTGAGCAATTTGATTTTGATGCTGAGCTCATTAATGGCCATTGGGAAGATTTTAAAGCGTATCTACAACTAGGTAATTTTTCCATGCCTCAGACCTCTGCAGAACGCATACAGCTCACTTTAGAAGGGCAGGTGGCAGATGCTTTGGCAGTGTTTGTGGCGCATGGACACCCGTATCAGCCGCTTCGTTTTGAAGCGCATTTACTTGATGGCTGGTTTCATGAGCCGCTCAATTTTCGTCATGATTTCACATTAGCTGAGGTTGCTCTCCAAGGTAGTTATGTGCTTGATGATGCGAATTTACCCGTATTATCTTTTCAGGCTTTGGAGGTTAGAGATCCTAATGTCGAGTTAAATGCACGAGGTACTTGGCACGCCTTAGGAGAGGGAAGTAATGGCCATATTCGGCTAGAGGGTGATATTCACCATCTCGTAGCTTCTTATTTGCCGCGTTTTTTGCCAACAGCTATTGATAGTCAGGCGCTTGACTGGTTAGATGGTGCGTTTATCAATGGTACCCTTGATCAAGGGCGTTTTGTGGTTAATGGTTTAGCGGACCATTATCCTTATGGGCGTCATCCGAGTTCCGGAATTAATGAGATTGTTGCCGAGTTTAAGGACTTTAGCTTAGATTTTCACCATCAAGCGGAAGAAGATAAGTGGCCTGTGTTGCATATGGAGCAGGGGACCTTTCGTTTTATTAATGATGAGATTTTAATTGATGCAAATCGAGGCTGGATGAATAATCTGTCTGGTGAGCAGAGTGTTGTTTATGATAACTTGCATGCAGTCATCAGTTCGCTTGAGCGCGATACGATGCTGGAGATTAATGCAAATGCAGAAAGTACGGCCGAACAGTTTTTAGTGCTGATGCAAGAAACGCCTCTTAGTGCTTTATTAAATCACGCTCTTGATGATAGTGAGGCCAAGGGAGAGTTGCGTTCAAGCCTAGCGATACAAATACCACTCCATGATATGGAAGAGTCGACGATTAGCGGCAAACTCTACACACATGATGCTGAATTTAGGTTGAACTCAGCTTTCCCAAAAGCAACAGAAGTGAGTGGGGCACTTAGTTTTAATGAGAAATTTCTTAGCGTGGATGATGTAAAGGCTCAGTTTTTAGGTGGTCCAGCATATCTTAGTGGGGATATCGGTCGTCCAGGACATGCTTTGACAATCACTGGTCAATTAAGTGGTGAGGGTATTTATGATTACTATCCATTAAAGGGCTTACAGCAACTCAAAGGATTGACGCATTATCATTTAGACTTTAACTTTCTTGAAGATAATGCCTTTGATGCAATACTAAAAAGTAACTTACAGGGTTTATCGATAAGTTATCCTGGGCTCTATTCCAAACCGGCGAAGGAAAGCACACCACTTCAAGTTCAATGGAAAAGAACTAAGCAGGGTGTTGCTCGCTACCATGATCAAATTGTTGCTGATTACGATGAGGGTGCAACGCAGTTAAATCTAGATTTTGATACAGATGAACGTCATGGTTTGAGTTTCAAGCGAGGTGCAATTGCTTTTGATGAGGCACCTATTGCTCCGGAAAGTGGTCTGTTTTTTCATGGAGCAGTTGATACATTAGAAGTGGAATCTCTCACGCACTGGATTGATAACTTTGGTTTTGGCGAAGGAGATGGTTCAAATCAGATCGTTAATGGCTTTGATGTAGCTATTCGTGAGTTGCTGCTTGGAGGTTTTAGCTTACCCGAAGTTAGAATGAAGAGTCAGATTGAGCATTTTGATGAGTTAAAGTTTGATTTATTCGGCCCCACAGTAGAGGGCAAGCTGCGCTTAGAGGAAAGTACTGAAACTAAAAGTAGCTTTGATGTAAGAGCAGATTTTAATCACTTACACTGGCGTGTTAATCATCAAGGTAATGGACTCTATCCAGAAGATGCCGAAACCGCAGAAAAAGAGTTACTAATCAGTGAGGCTGATAGCCCATGGAAAATTAACAGTCTGAATCTGAATATTCAAGATTTGAAGTTTTACAAATATCATTTTAGCAATGTGGAGGCCTTGGGAGAGGCTGAAAATAGTCAGAGTTGGCGTTTGGATAAGTTGTCAATTCAGGATGAAGGTGGTCATTTGTATGGCGCTGCTTATATTCACAATAAAAATGAAAAACTAATCGCAGATTTGAATTTCAATATTAATACCTTAGATGTTGATGGTTTATTGAGCGCCTTGTCTTTAGGGGATAATTTACTAACTGGTCATGGTGATATACAAGGAAGTTTGCAGATTCATGATGTGTTGAATTTTGATACTGATGATGTTGAGCTCAATGTGTTGGGGATTTTAAGGGATGGCCATATTAATAACGTCGGCACGGGCGCCACTAGAATTCTAGCTTTATTGTCAATACAGGCGCTAAGTAAAATACCTGAGATGAATAAGATTTTTATTAATCAGGGTAAAAACTCGATGAATTATAGTTATCTGCGATTTCATCTGGGTTTAAAGGAGGGGTTGTTATGGTTGCCCGATTTTAGGCTGGACAGTCCTTTAATTGGTCTAGCTGCTCAGGGTCATGGTAACTTAAGAACCGATGCGATAGATTTAGATGTGGTGGCGGTGCCGCGCTTAGATATGAGTGGTGCCGCGGTACTGACTGGCGTGTTGGTGAATCCGGCTGTTGGTGTTGCCGCATTCTTATCGCAATGGTTGCTACGTAGCCCTATGGAGCAAGGATTGACTCAGCGTTTTGAGGTGGGTGGTACGCTTGATAACATTCATATTGATGGTGTTCCTATTGATATGAATAAAGCAGCTGTTGAAGCGGAAGCCTCACAAGGTTCGATAATCCCTGTGATTGATGTGCCTGATAGCGGTGTTGAGCTAGTTCCTGAGGTGCAAAGAAAAACCCCTGCGCCAATCATTATTGAGCAGGGGTCTAATAATCCTGAAGCAGAGTCTCTGATAATAACACCGATTATCAATGACTCACTTGACTGAATATTTAGTTGCTTTTTTGTTGACCGAAGATCAGGCGATCAAAAATCAGGCCACCAAACATGCTGAGTGCAGCAATTGCGGCCCATGGTGCAGCAACGTCCTGGAATGCAATAAGGTACAAAGCAGTACCAGTCAGCATGCCAATCACAGCACGTAAGGCTAAATAGGCGAAATTCTCATCGCTGAGACGGCAGCAACCCTCACCAGCAGATGCGAAACGTAATTCAGAATCCTTAGTGAGGCAGTTTTTAGCCGTCATAATTAATGCGCCGATAGCACCGAAAAACATTGATAAGAAGCTGACGGACCAAGTAATTAATGCAACAAATAAGGCAAAAACAATCAGCGCTATCACAAAGGTGCCACTACTGAATAGACTCTTTTTTGGGGCTGCTTTTAATATATCCTTATCGTTACCCTCAGCTTCATCAGTGTTTTGCGTAGGGTCTACTTGATTTTCACTCATAATAACTCCTCTCTAGAATGGTTGACCGGTGTTTAATTAAAATAAGGCGAATGGCCTGAGCAGATTTAAGTATAAGCTGCTTAAGCATATTAGTAATCAAAATGCATTTTACACAGAATATTACGATGGTGCATTCATTATCATGTTAAAAAAGCAAGATGCATATACTATATATTTTAATAGATTAGATCTTTGTTCTTGATAGAGGTGCTGTTATGAAAGGTATCAAGTATTCACTTTTGCTCGTCATATTACTTATTAGTGCTTGCAGCCACGGCGGTGTGGGAGTAGGTGGTGGCGTAGGTATTGGTGGTAGCAGCAGTAGCGGGATAGGCGTGGGTATTGGCGGTGGTATGAGTTTTTGATGTACGCTTTTTTGCCAACCTAGTTGCTTTATCTGCATTTGTAAATGTTTTCGGCTATTGCTGCTTGATTTTGAGATCTTGTATGCTTTTACACTGTAGAATATAGGGTTAACTATTTTATAAATATTAATCAAACCATTAGATAAAGGTTAAGACACAATGGAAGTTCAAACTCTTGAAGGCCTGGTACGTCAGGTAGATTTAGTTTTATCGGTTGACGAGATTGAGACTGAGGTTAAAAAGGAATTACAAAAAGTAGCCCGTAAGGTAAAAGTCGATGGCTTTCGTCCTGGCAAAGCGCCTTTAGCGGTTGTCGAGCGTTCGCACGGTCCAAGCATTCGTTACGATGTGGTTAATAAGCGTGTTGGCGAAGAGTTTGACAAAGTGATCAAGAAAACAGATCTTCGTGTCGCAGGCTATCCTGAGATCTCTGATAAAGAGGGTGAGCAGGAAGAGGGTAAATTAGCTTTTACCGCTAAGTTCGAGGTGTTCCCAGCGGTTGAGATTCCTGAGTTAGCTGAGTTGGAATTAACTAAGTACACTACCGAGATTGGTGAGCAGCAGTTAGAAGACACTCTGACTATTCTTCGTGAGCAGCGTGCTGAGTATGAAGCTGAAGAAGGTCGTGCCGCCTCAGACGGCGATCGTTTGCTAGTGGACTTCGTTGGTAAGATTGACGGAGAAGAGTTTGCTGGTGGTAAAGCTGAAGACTTTAACTTCGTCTTAGGTCGTGGCATGATGCTACCCGAGTTTGAAGAAGCAGCAAGCGGTTTAAAGGCTGGTGAGGAAAAAACCTTTGAGTTAAATTTCCCCGAAGACTATCAAGGTCAAGAAGTAGCCGGTAAGACTGCCGAGTTTACTATTACTGTAAAAGAAGTAGCAGCTCCTGTATTGCCAGAAGTTGATGCCGACTTTGCTAAGTCCTTAGGCCAAGAAGAGGGTGATGTTGAGAAGTTACGCGAAGAGATTCTTGCTAACATCAAGCGTGAAGGTGATAATCGCTTGATGCAGCGTACTAAGTCCGCCGTGTTAGATGCTTTAGTTAACGCTGTCGAGTTCGACGTACCTACTCCATTGGTTAATAATGAGATTAATGAGCGTATTAATAGCTTACGCGAAGAGTTTGCCTCTCAGGGTATGCAGGATTTTGATTTTTCACAAATTCCGACAGAAACTTTTAAACCTGAAGCTGAGCGTCGTGTTCGTTTAGGCTTATTAGTTGCTGAGATTGTAGAACAAGAGAAGTTACAGGCTACTCCTGAGCAAGTCCGTGCCCGTATCGAAGAGTTTGCACAAAATTACGAAAAACCTGAAGAGGTCGTAGCGCATTATCTAAGCGATGCAAATCAGCGTGCAGGTCTTGAAGCCTTAGTTCTTGAAGATAATATGATTGAATTCATTTTGTCTAAAGCTAAGGTCACAGAAGAAGAAGTGCCTTTTAAAGAGTTAATGGGACAAGCTTAATGAATCGTCGATTTACTGATTTTTATGCATCCATGCATGGTGATGAGTCTGTACGCCCGGAGGGTTTGGGCTACATCCCCATGGTGGTGGAGCAGTCGGGTCGAGGCGAGCGCTCTTATGATATCTATTCACGACTATTAAAAGAGCGCGTTGTGTTTATGGTCGGTCCAGTCAATGACCAAACGGCAAATCTAGTCGTGGCTCAATTGTTATTCCTTGAGTCCGAAAACCCTGATAAAGATATTTCGCTCTACATTAACTCACCTGGTGGTGGTGTTTATGCGGGTTTGGCGATTTACGATACGATGCAGTTTATCAAGCCTGATGTGTCAACTATGTGCACAGGTTTGGCTGCTAGTATGGGTGCTTTTTTGCTTAATGCGGGGGCAGCAGGTAAGCGTTACAGTTTGCCTAACTCACGCATTATGATTCACCAACCTTTAGGTGGTGCTCAGGGTCAAGCGACTGATATTGATATTCAGGCACGAGAGATTTTAAGTCTTCGCGATCGTTTGAATACTTTATTGGCCAAGCATAGCGGTCAGTCGATTGATGTTATTCGTGAGCACACCGAGCGTGACCACTATATGGATCCAGAGCAAGCCAAGGAATTTGGTATTGTGGATCAAGTGCTTGCTAAGCGCGAGTAGTCATTACCGATTTTTTTTAAGCAGATAGTATGATGAATAGAAGTGGCTCATCTTCGGATAAGCAAGTAAAATGCTCTTTTTGTGCTAAAGGCGCTGATGAGGTCAGGCACCTCATCAAGGGTCTCAATAACTCGTACATTTGTGACGAGTGTATTGACATGAGCAGTGAGATGATTTCTGACTCTGTACGTGAAGCACTTAAAGAGGAAATTGATAAAAAGCTTCCTACGCCTTGGGAGATTAAGGCGCATTTAGATCAATATGTGATTGGTCAGGATAAGCCAAAACGCAACTTGTCAGTGGCTGTTTATAATCACTATAAGCGTATTCGTCACCAGCAAAGTAAAGCAGAGGATGATGTTGAATTAGCAAAAAGTAATATTTTGCTAATAGGTCCTACTGGTTCTGGTAAAACCTTGCTAGCGCAAACCATTTCACGTTTACTAGATGTGCCGTTTGTTATGGCTGATGCGACGACCCTAACCGAAGCTGGTTATGTGGGCGAGGACGTCGAGAACATCATCACGAAGTTATTGCAAAATTGCGACTATGATGTTGATAAAGCCCAACAAGCTATCATCTATATTGATGAGATCGATAAAATTACTCGCAAATCAGAAAACCCTTCCATCACACGAGATGTGTCAGGCGAAGGCGTTCAGCAAGCTTTGCTAAAACTCATTGAGGGTACTGTTGCCTCTGTGCCACCACAGGGTGGACGAAAACATCCTAATCAAGACTTTATTCAGGTAGATACTAGTAATATCTTGTTTATTGTCGGTGGGGCTTTCGATGGTCTTGAAAAAGTGATTCAAAATCGTACTGAGGAATCAGGTATTGGCTTCGGTGCATCGGTGCGCTCTAAAGAAGAGCAAGCTGCTGGTGAGTTGTTCCAGATGGTTGAGCCGAGCGATATCATCAAGTTTGGCTTGATTCCTGAGTTGATTGGTCGCTTGCCCGTAATTGCAACGCTTGAGGAGCTCGATGAAGATGCGTTAGTTCAGATTCTGACGCAGCCTAAAAACGCTCTGATTAAACAGTATCAACATCTTTTCAGTATGGAGGGTGTTGAGTTGGAGATTACTGAAGAGGCGTTGAGTGCTATTGCCAAGCGTGCGATTGAGCGTAAAACCGGTGCCCGTGGTTTGCGCTCAATTGTTGAAAATAGTCTTTTAGATGTGATGTTTGACTTGCCTTCTCTTCAAGAGGTGAGTAAGGTTGTTTTGACCAAAGAAGCTGTGGAAGGATCTGCTAAGCCTACCTTAGTTGAAGGCCCACGCTCTGTGGTTCAAAATGACGACGACATTAGCGAGTCAACTACTAAAGTTTCCTAGCTAATCCCATCTTGCAAATTTATTAAAATTTGTCTGACAATTACATAATGGGGCTTGAACTTTTGTGTTTAAGCCCCATTGTTTATTGTTAATAGTCTTTTGATAGGACAGGAAAAGATGTCAAATACTACTTTGTTACCCGAGTTACCAATACAATTACCGCTATTACCTTTACGCGATGTGGTGATTTTTCCGCATATGGTGATTCCACTATTTGTTGGTCGCCCACGCTCTATCGCAGCCTTAGAAGAGGCTGTTGAAAATAGCAATAAGCGAATTGTATTAGTTGCTCAAAAAGCTGCAAATAAAGATGAACCAGCACCCGAAGATATCTATGAGATGGGTGTGATTGCAAATATTTTGCAGCTGTTGAAATTACCTGATGGCACTGTGAAGGTGTTAGTTGAAGGGATTCAACGTGCTCATCTAGAGTCAATTAATGATACTGATGAGTTTTATGTAGTGGACGCGATGCCCGTTGTGCCATCCGATGATGAGCGACCGGATTTAGAGGCTATGCGTCGTACTATCAACTCACAATTTGAGCAATACGTTAAGTTAAACAAAAAGCTGGCGCCTGAATTAGTGGGTACAGTAAGTACGATTGAGGATATTAACCGCTTAGCGGATATGATTGCCTCACACCTTCCAATGAAGCAAGAACAAAAACAAGCAGCTTTAGAGGAATTGGATATTAATGTACGTTTAGAGTTGTTACTTAACCACATCGAAAACGAAATTGAAATTCTCCAGGTTGAGCGACGTATTCGCGGTCGCGTTAAAAAACAAATGGAGAAGAGTCAGCGCGACTATTATCTCAATGAGCAAGTTAAAGCCATCCAAAAGGAATTGGGTGAAGGTGAAGACGGTGCTGATATTGAAGAGTTAGAGCGCAAAATTGAAGCAGCAGGTATGCCTGCCGAAGCTCGCAAAAAAGCAGAAGGTGAGTTGAAGAAACTTCGTTTGATGTCGCCAATGTCTGCTGAAGCAGGTGTTATTCGCAACTACATCGAAACACTAGTTTCTTTGCCCTGGAAAAAGAAAAGTCGCATCAGCAACTCTCTTCTTAATGCTGAAGAGATACTTGATGCAGACCATGCTGGCTTAGAGCGCGTCAAAGAGAGAATACTGGAGTATTTAGCAGTTCAGCAACGTGTTGACAAAATTAAAGCGCCTATTTTATGCCTAGTAGGTCCTCCTGGGGTGGGTAAGACATCACTGGGTCAGTCGATCGCTAGAGCAACAAACCGAAAGTATATTCGTATGGCGCTCGGTGGTGTTCGTGACGAAGCTGAGATTCGCGGTCATCGTCGTACTTATATTGGCGCGATGCCTGGTAAGATTTTGCAGAACATGTCCAAGGTAGGTGTACGTAACCCTCTATTCTTATTAGATGAAATCGATAAGATGGGCATGGATTTCCGCGGCGATCCTGCTTCTGCATTGCTAGAGGTGCTAGACCCTGAGCAAAATCATACATTCCAAGACCATTATGCTGAGGTCGATTTTGACCTATCAGATGTGATGTTCGTGGCAACCAGTAATACATTGAATATTCCGCCTGCTTTGTTAGATCGCATGGAAGTGATTCGTTTGTCTGGTTATACCGAGGATGAAAAGGTCGCCATTGCTACGGATCACCTGATTCCTAAGCTGATGGAAAATAACGGCTTGAAGGCTGATGAGGTTGTCATCGAAGAGTCAGCTATTCGTGATATCGTTCGTTACTATACTCGTGAAGCCGGTGTTCGTTCTTTGGAACGTGAGATTGGTAAAATTTGCCGTAAGGTTGTGAAGAAAATTATCACCGAAGAGTCTAAGACTACTGCCGCTAAAAAAGCTGCCAAGAAAGCCGCTAAAAAGGCCACTACAAAAGCCGCTGCTAAAAAATCAGCTGCTGTTGCTAGGGCTAAAAAAGCAGTTGTCGTTAATGCCGATAATTTATCCGATTTTTTAGGTGTCAGAAGATTTACTTTTGGATTGGCTGAAGCTGAAAATCAAGTCGGTCAGGTAACTGGATTGGCGTGGACTGAGGTGGGTGGTGATTTATTAACCATCGAGGTTGCGGCAGTTAGTGGCAAGGGTCAGATCCAATACACTGGCTCTTTAGGTGATGTGATGAAGGAGTCTATGCAGGCAGCACGTACTGTTGTGCGTTCTCGTGCTCACCGTCTGGGACTGGTTGATAGTCTTTTTGAGAAAAAAGATATTCATATCCACGTTCCTGAAGGGGCTACTCCCAAAGATGGTCCTTCAGCGGGTATCGCGATTACTACTGCATTGGTATCTGCCTTGTCTGGTATCCCAGTACGTGCAGATGTTGCCATGACAGGCGAGGTTACGCTGCGCGGTGAGGTATTGGCTATTGGTGGCCTTAAGGAAAAGCTACTTGCGGCACTTCGTGGTGGTATCAAGCGTGTGCTCATTCCGGAGGAAAACGTCAAGGATCTTCAGGATATACCTGATAATGTCAAAAATGGCCTCGAGATCATTCCGGTTAAGTGGATTGATAAAGTGCTTGAGGAAGCGCTAGAGTATATGCCAACTCCTTTGACTGAAGAGGAAATTGAGCGCATGGCTGCTGAGGCCCTAGCTGCAAAATCTGGTAGTTCAGACGATAGTAGTGCGAAGCTAAAGCACTAATGAATTGATAGCTTGAATATCAGTAAAAGGCCGAGTAAAAATCATTTACTCGGCCTTTTATTTTGCTTCTGAGTTGTTTTAACGCGGTGCTGGAAAGCTACTTGATCCCTGTGCATTGCTTGGTATCGTGCTATTTCCTGAGGTTATAGGTGCAGGAAATGCCGATCCACTAGCCGAACTAGTGCCAGTAGATGGCGTGGTAATAGGGGAAGGAAAGGAACCTTGGCTGCCACTACCAGTTTGAGAAAAGGATTCCTCAACGGGAGAGGTTACTACTGGGGGGCCTTGAGGTCTTGGAGGCGCCTGTGGAATTGGTGGTAGAGCATTTTGGAGGTGAGGTTTTTCACGGAGAATTTCACCAGGTGAAGATACGATATTGTTCTCACTTTCTGATTGCTGAGCTTCGGACTCACTGACAAGCTCATTGAGTGTTGGCTCTTCTGCTTCTGCGTTATCAGAGCTACTTGTATCGGCAATAGTTGTAGTCTTGTCTGCATTAATAAGCTGTTCATCTTCATTAACTTCTTGCTCGGTTCCGCTAGCTTGGGGGCTTGGAGTAGCATTAGTTAGTTCAAGCACTTCGCTTTCGGCTATTGGAGTTTGCTCATGAATGGTTTCGCGATTAAATACTTTATGAAAAGAACTTAAAATATAAAGTATTATAAGGGCGGAAATGCCTATTAAAACTAGGGTGGTAATTGATCTGGTCATATTATTTGAAAATCTTTAAATCATCACAATTCAAAACTCATAAGAGAGTGTTGAAATTTCTAAAATTTTAACATATAAGCTTGTTGCTAAAGCCAAATACATATACGCTACAGATTGTGATCAAAAGCTAGGAAAATGCTTGTCTTGATGCATAAAAGCTTAAATTTGAATTGCAAAAGTGTTAAAATGAAAGATGCTAATTAATGCAAAGATTTTTGTTTCTTTGTGACGCGACTTTTCTTTGGTCGCGTTTTGTGTTTTAAGGTAAATGATGATTAATATAAGCTTGCCCGACGGGTCAGTTAGACAATTTGAGCAACCCGTCACTGTTCATGAGGTTGCAGCATCTATTGGCTCGGGCCTTGCAAAGGCAGCTCTTGCCGGTAAAATAACAACAAGCGCTACTCAGGATAGTACAACGACGGGCACAGACAGTCGCTTAGTTGATACCAGTTACTTAATTGAAGAAGACGCGGCCTTATCGATTATTACCGCTAAAGACGAAGAAGGGTTGGATATGATCCGCCACTCTACAGCGCACTTGATGGCTTATGCAGTACAGGAGCTTTATCCTGATGCGCAGGTCACGATCGGTCCTGTGATTGAAGATGGCTTTTATTATGACTTTTCTTATAAGCGTCCATTTACGCCAGAAGACCTCGAGAAAATTGAAGCGAAGATGCATGAAATTGCCAAGCGTGACGAGGTGGTTACTCGTGAGGTTTGGGACCGTCAGGAAGCAGTAGAATTCTTCAAAAGTATAGGTGAAGAGTATAAGGCTGAAATTATTGACTCAATCCCCGGAAATGAGCAGATTACGCTTTATCGCGAAGGTGATTTTGTTGATTTATGTCGCGGTCCACACGTTCCTTCAACTGGAAAGCTCAAGGTGTTTAAGCTGATGAAGGTGGCAGGAGCTTATTGGCGTGGTGACTCAAATAACGAGATGCTCCAGCGTATTTATGGTACTGCTTGGGCCACTAAGCAAGAGCAGGATCAGTATCTCACGATGTTAGAGGAAGCGGAAAAGCGCGACCATCGTAAATTGGGTCGTGAGCTTGATTTATTCCATTTCCAAGAAGAAGCCCCTGGTCTTATCTTTTGGCATGCTAAAGGTTGGCAGATCTGGCAACAGGTTGAGCAGTACATGCGCCGAGTTTATGTGGATAATGGTTACCTTGAAGTTAAAGCACCACAAATTCTTGATCTTTCTTTATGGAAAAAGACCGGACACTGGGATAACTATAAGGACAATATGTTCACCACAGATTCTGAGAATCGTGTCTATGGCTTAAAACCGATGAACTGTCCGGGTCATGTTCAGATATTTAATTCCGGTTTGCATTCTTATCGTGAATTGCCGATTCGCTATGGCGAGTTTGGGCAGTGTCACCGTAACGAGCCATCTGGTTCTTTGCATGGTCTCATGCGTGTGCGTGGCTTTACTCAAGATGATGGCCATGTTTTCTGTACTGAGGATCAACTGCAGGAAGAATGTGCCAAGTTCACCGAGCTTTTACAGCAAGTTTATCGAGACTTTGGTTTTACAGAGGTTCTCTATAAGGTAGCTACTCGCCCTGAGATGCGTATTGGTAGTGATGAGGTGTGGGACAAGTCTGAAGCCGCGCTTATGGAAAGCCTTACTAAATCCGGTTGTGAATTTGAAGTATCACCAGGTGAGGGTGCTTTCTACGGTCCAAAAATTGAGTACACCCTTAAGGATGCTATCGGTCGCCATTGGCAGTGCGGTACAATTCAAGTTGACTTCTCAATGCCTGAGCGTTTAGGAGCAGAGTATGTTGCAGCCGATGATACTCGCAAAACACCAGTAATGCTTCATCGTGCCATTTTAGGTTCTTTTGAACGCTTCATCGGTATGCTGATCGAGCATTATGCAGGTGCTATGCCGCCCTGGTTAGCTCCTGAGCATGTAAAAGTCTGTACAATTTCAGGTCAGTTTGACGAATACGCTCTTGATGTGGTCAAACGCCTTAAAGCAAAGGGTTTCCGCGCTTCCGCTGATATTCGTAACGAAAAAATTAATCGCAAAGTCCGCGAAAATGCAATGCAAAAAGTCCCCTATATCCTTGTTGTAGGGGAAAAAGAGCGTGAGCAGGATACTGTTTCAGTCCGTGCTCGCGGTAATCACAACTTAGGTGTGATGCCGGTAGATGATTTTATTCAACGCTTAGCCGATGATATCGCCCTCAAACGTGATGTCATGGTTCAAGCAACTGAGTCTTAACAATTTATTTGATTTATACTATTTAATTACTTATTAGGAGATATTAATATCGCAACAGATAAACAACACCGCATTAACACGGATATCCGTGCTTCGGAGATCCGTTTAATTGACGTAGAAGGTGAGCAGCTAGGCATTGTTTCTGTCCAGGATGCTTTACGTCAAGCTGAGGAGGCTGGACTTGATTTAGTGGAGATTTCGCCAAATGCTAAACCACCTGTTTGTCGTCTGATGGATTACGGTAAATTCCGTTACCAAGAACAAAAGCGTCAACAGGAAGCCAGAGCCAAGCAAAAAACTATTCAGCTCAAGGAAGTTAAATTTCGTCCAGCAACGGATGAGGGTGATTTCCAGGTTAAATTGCGTAATGTTAAACGTTTCTTGGAAGACGGCGATAAGGTTAAAGTAAGCTTACGGTTCCGTGGTCGTGAGATGGCTCACCAGGAACTGGGTTTGCAGATGTTACAGCGTGTACGTGATGAGGTGATTAACCTTGGTACAGCTGAATCAATGCCTAAATTAGAAGGTCGTCAGATGGTGATGGTTCTTAACCCACTCAAGAAATAAACTACGTCTTTGGACCTAGTTTATAACGCGATTTTTTAAGCTTTTAGCCCTAGTTTCTGACAAGTATGTCAGGAACTAAGGCTTATTTTTTGCTATCAGGTTTTACAAGTGCATGGAGGAGTCATTATGCATATTTTATTTATTATTGACCCCATTGAGAGCTTAACAGCCTATAAGGATAGCTCAGTCGCGATGATGCGCGCATTATTAGCACGTGGTCATCAGTTGAGTTATTGTTTACAGAGTGATTTATATATTCTTAATGGTAAGGTTTTAACGTCAGCACAGAGTTTTGTGATCGCTGATGATGCTGATTTACATCAGAGTCATTGGTGGACAATACAGGGCGAGGCTCAAGACCTTGAGCTCAGCTCCTTTGATGCAGTGCTTATGCGTAAAGACCCTCCGTTTGACCTTGAGTATCTTTATAGTACGCATTTATTTGACCTTGCCGCTGCGCAAGGAGCAAAAGTATTTAATACGGGTAGCGCTTTACGTAATCACCCAGAAAAATTAGCGATTGCCGAATTCCCAGAGTATACAGCGCCTACCCTAGTGAGTCGTTCAATGTCGCGTTTACGTGAGTTTTATGACGAGCATCAGGATATCGTAATTAAGCCTCTAGACGGTATGGGTGGAGCCGGTATTTTCCGTGTTAAGGCTAATGACGGTAACTTCTCTGCGATGGTTGAAATGCTGACTGCTTATGGTACGCAAAGTATTATGGCGCAAAAGTTTATACCCGATATTACAGCTGGTGATAAGCGCATTTTAATTATTAACGGTGAGCCTATTCCTTATGTGTTAGCACGTATTCCTAAAGAAGGTGAAAACCGAGGTAATCTTGCTGCCGGCGGTAGCGGTGTGGCGCAGCCTATTAACGATTATGACCGGACAATGGCAAGAGCGATTGCAAAGCGCCTCGAAGGTCGTGGGTTGTTTTTGATTGGTTTGGATGTAATCGGTAAGTATGTCACCGAGATCAATGTGACTAGTCCAACTTGCTTTGTTGAGATTACTGAGCAAACAGATTTTCATGTAGCTAATCATTTTGCAGAGCAATTAGAAAAAGTTCTGCAATCTTAAGGATTAATTATGGTCCGTATTGCGATTATTGCCCATCAGCCAATGGCGTCTGCGTTGTTAGATGTGGGTTTGCATGTATTTCCAGATGCTAAGGATATCTATCCTTTTGATATTCAGGCAGATTCGTGTCCGGACCAGGTGTATGAGTTTATTTTTAATGCACTTTTTGATTTAGAAGCCAGGGAGATATTAATTCTTACTGACTTGTATGGTGCTACACCATCTAATATTTCTGTTCGAGTCGCTGAACGTTTAAATCAACATCATGTACCTACTGCCTTGATTTGTGGTGTTAATCCAGGGATGGTGATATCAGCCATTGCCTATCGTGCTCATGAACTGCCTACTTTAATTGAAAAGGTGGTTGATGGTGGTACGAAAAGTATTCGTACCCTGAACTCTGGCCATTCAATTCAGTGATATATATTATTTACCCTATCTGTTAAATTTAGTTATGAGAATTATTTAGTCATGCAGACAATAGATATCGTCATTAGTAATAAATTAGGCTTGCACGCTAGAGCCGCAGCTAAACTCACTCAATTAGCCAGTAAGTATGAAAGTGAAATTTTTATAAATCGTGCTGATCAACGAGTTAATGCAAAAAGTATTATGGGTGTGATGATGTTGGCGGCAGGCAAGGGAGTCACGGTGACGCTTGATGCTGAAGGCGTTGATGCAAAAGAAGCCTTAAGTGCTATTGAGGCTCTTTTTGACGATAAGTTTGGTGAAGGCGAATAAAGGTTAGAAGATAGGGAGTTTATATGGAGAGTGATGCCGTCAGCAAAGCTATGTTTTTGCTTAGAGGAAAAGGAGTCTCCAAAGGGGTGGTTATCGGTCGAGCCATTATTATGGATGAGACTGATTTAGAAATTCCTCACTATCATATTGATATTAATGAGGTAGAGGCCGAATGCCAGCGTTTAGATAAAGCGATTGAGCAGGTTTATCACGAGCTTGAAGCCTTACAAAGAGAACTACCAAGAGATGCACCAAAGGAGTTAGCTCCTTTGCTTAATGTGCATAGTCTTTTAGTAAGTGACCCAATTCTAGCGCAAGAATGCAAGGTCTTGATTCAAGAAAATGCCTATAACGCTGAATGGGCCTTGAGCGCTCAAGGACAGCATTTAGCTCATCAGTTCGAAGCCATGGAAGACGCTTACTTGCGTGAACGTGCTTTGGATATTCGCCAAGTGATCGAATTAATTATTGATGAGCTGCAGGGCGGTGGTAATAAACCCATGCGTTTAGTTGCTAAGCTATCAACTTCGGTTACTTCAATTGTTGTAGCACGTGATATTACACCAGCAGACATGGTCAGAATGCGTGCCTCTCAATTTGCTGGATTTATCACCGATCTTGGTGGTCCAACCTCGCACACAGCAATTGTGGCACGTAGTATGGGAGTACCGGCGGTAGTTGGTGCGCTAAATTCTAGGCAGTTGATTCATGATCACGATCTAATTGTGATTGATGGTGAAAATGGCGGTATTATCGTTAATCCTTCTGCCGATATTTTGCGCTACTATCAGAAAAAAGAAGAGCGCCTGCTCAAGGATAAATCAATTCTTTGGGATAAAAGAAACCTTGATTCGATCAGTCTGGATAAGCAAAAAGTCACCGTGTTAGGCAATATTGAAAATCCAGAAGAGGCCGCTGATGTCATTGCTGCTGGTGGCCAAGGGATAGGTTTATATCGTACCGAGTTTCTTTTTATGGGACGAGATGACTTGCCTTCTGAGGATGAGCAATATGAAGCTTATGCCTCAGTACTGAAGCAACTAAAAGGCAAGCCAGTCACTATACGTACACTGGACATAGGTTCGGATAAAAGCTTACACGGTGAATATTCAGCAGTGGCTAATCCTGCGCTGGGTCTTCGTGCTGTTCGTTACTGTTTGGCTCGTCCAGATCTTTTTATGACACAGTTAAAGGCCTTACTTAGAGCCGCAACTCATGGTCATTTGAAGATTTTAGTACCTATGGTTGCGCATATGCATGAGATCGTCAGTGTCAAAAAAATGTTAGCTGAAGCGGTATTCGAACTACAACGTGAAGGCAAAGAATTTAGCGAGGACTATGAACTCGGTGTCATGGTTGAAATCCCTGCCGTAGCCTATGTTGTAGATTTGGTCTTAGCTGAAGTTGATTTTGTTTCAATTGGGACTAATGACCTTATCCAATATATGCTTGCGATTGATCGTGTCGATAGTGATGTAGCGCATTTATTTGACCCTTTACATCCTGCTGTAGTGCGAATTATTGAGCACGTGATCAAAACGGGGCAAGAGATGGGTAAACCTGTCTCAATTTGTGGAGAGATGGCGGGGGATAGTTTATATACCCGTTTATTACTAGGACTAGGCTTAAGAGAGTTCTCAATGGGCTCTAAGCATATCCCTGAGATTAAGCATATTATTCGTCAAAGTCATATTGGTCATATTACTGAACGCGTGCTGAAATCCTTTAAGACAGTAGCGC
This sequence comes from Alcaligenaceae bacterium, assembly GCA_012518515.1. Classification (GTDB taxonomy): domain Bacteria; phylum Pseudomonadota; class Gammaproteobacteria; order Burkholderiales; family Burkholderiaceae_B; genus Oligella. Next base: position 15,183 of record JAAYRZ010000091.1, on the reverse strand, counting down.
GAGTTGAATTGGATGATTTAGGTTATATTGTTGAAACCTAAACCGTCGCTGACAAGCTAAATATGAGTGGCTCTCAAAGATAAGTCAGCAAGCACTTAATCTTTGAGAGTAATTCATGACGTAATTTTTTCTATACATATCTATATAGTAGTATTGGTACTAGTATATCTATTTGTCTTGTTAAGCTAAGCAAAAATGCCGACAATAGATAAGTAAAAATATTTTTAGCATTTGGAGATAAGCATGGCTAAAACATTATATGACAAGCTGTGGGATGAGCACGTGGTTCATCAGCAAGAAGACGGTACCTGTATTTTATACATTGATCGTCATTTATTGCATGAAGTAACCAGTCCCCAAGCTTTTGAGGGTTTAAAAATTGCTGGACGCAAGCCTTGGCGTATTAGTGCCAACTTGGCAGTTGAGGATCATAACGTTCCGACGATTAATCGCGACAAGGGGATCGAGGATCCTATTTCAAAGCTTCAGGTTGATACGCTAGAAAAAAACTGTACTGAGCATAAGATTATTCGCTTCGGTATGGACGATATTCGTCAGGGGATTGTGCACGTTACTGGTCCTGAGCAGGGGGCCACTTTACCAGGTATGACAGTTGTTTGTGGTGATTCTCATACGAGTACACACGGAGCTTTTGGAGCCTTGGCCTTTGGTATTGGTACTTCTGAGGTAGAACACGTCTTAGCTACCCAAACATTATTAAAGAAAAAAGATAAAAACATGTTGGTTAAAGTCGAAGGTAAGTTACCTTTTGGCTGTAGTGCAAAAGACGTAGTTTTACATATTATTGGTGTAATTGGAACAGCTGGTGGTACGGGGCATGCAATTGAGTTTGCTGGTAGCGCCATTCGTGAGTTATCGGTAGAAGGCCGCATGACCATTTGTAATATGGCGATTGAAGCGGGCGCGCGCTCGGGCATGGTTGCGGTAGATGATAAGACCATCGAGTATTTTAAAGGCCGTCCATATGCACCAAGCGAAGAACATTGGGAGCAGGCAGTCGCTTATTGGAAGACTTTGGTTTCTGATGAGGGAGCTCATTTCGACAAGGTAGTGGAGATTGATGCCGCCGATATTCGTCCTCAAGTAACCTGGGGCACTTCACCAGAGATGGTTTTAAGTATCGAAGATAAAGTGCCTAATCCTGTGGCGGAAAGTGATAGTGTTAAGCGTTCTAGCATTGAGCGCGCATTAGAATATATGGGCCTAGAAGCTGAGATGCCAATTAATCAGATTAAGATCGATAAGGTGTTTATTGGTTCCTGTACTAACTCCCGCATTGAAGACCTTCGTGAGGCAGCAGCTGTTGCTAAGGGTAAAAAAGTAGCGACCAATGTGATCCAAGCCATGGTTGTTCCAGGTTCGGGGTTGGTCAAGAAACAAGCAGAAGATGAGGGCTTAGATCAAATTTTCCTTGATGCTGGTTTTGAATGGCGTGATCCAGGTTGTTCTATGTGTCTTGCTATGAATGCTGATCGTTTAGAGCCTGGTGAGCGTTGTGCTTCAACGTCTAATCGAAACTTTGAAGGTCGTCAGGGTAATGGTGGTCGTACGCATTTAGTTAGTCCGGCGATGGCCGCAGCAGCAGCGATTAATGGTCATTTTGTTGATGTTCGTCAGTTAGGAGTATAGGCATGGAATCATTTACTATTCATAAGGGCTTGGCTGCTCCATTAGATCGTGCAAACGTGGACACGGATTTAATTATTCCAAAGCAGTTTTTAAAATCGATTAAGCGTAGTGGCTTTGGTCCGAACCTGTTTGATGAGATTCGTTATCTGGATCATGGTGAGCCTGGTATGGACAACAGCAAACGACCATTAAACCCTGATTTTGTTTTGAACCAAAAGCGTTATCAAGGTGCGTCAGTATTACTCGCACGTGAAAACTTTGGTTGTGGCTCAAGTCGAGAGCATGCGCCTTGGGCTCTGATGCAATACGGCTTTAAAGCAATTATTGCGCCGTCATTTGCCGACATTTTCTTCAATAATAGTTTTAAAAACGGATTATTGCCAATTATCTTGAGTGAAGATGAAGTAAGCACACTGTTTGATGAGGTTGAAGCTAATCCCGGTTATCAGTTAAGTATTGATTTGGATAAGCAAGAAGTGACCTCACCATCAGGTAATGTATATCACTTCGAAATTGATCCTTTCAGAAAATACTGTCTGTTAAATGGCTTAGATGATATTGGTTTGACTCTTCGTGAAGCTGATAAAATTAAAACGTATGAAGAAGCACGTTTAGCTGAAAAACCATGGCTAGCGAAAGTCGCTAATTAATTTTAACCATAGTTCCTTAAGCAGCCTGAATTTTACAGGCTGCTTGTTAACCAAATAATTTTAAAAGAAGTAAATCATGACCTATAAAGTAGCAGTCTTACCTGGCGATGGCATTGGTTCCGAAATTGTAGAGCAGGCCGTACGCGTATTAAAAGCCTTGGACCTTGATATTGAATTCGAAGAGGCGCCAGTCGGTGGTGCGGCTTATGAGAGTGATGGTCATCCATTGCCGGAACGTACTTTGGAATTAGCTAAGCGTGCCGATGCAATTTTATTTGGCGCTGTTGGTGACTGGAAGTATGATTCCTTAGAGCGGCATCTACGTCCAGAACAGGCCATTTTAGGGTTGCGCAAAGCGCTTGGTCTTTTCGCTAACTTACGTCCTGCTATTTTATATCCAGAGTTGGCTAATGCTTCCTCTCTTAAGCCGGAGATTGTTTCTGGACTGGATTTGTTAATCGTTCGTGAATTAACAGGTGATATTTATTTCGGTACGCCACGTGGTGTGCGTAAAGCTGAAGATGGACCTTTCGCAGGTGAGGATGAGGGTTTTGATACGATGCGTTACGCTGAAACCGAGGTGCGTCGTATCGCTAAAATCGCTTTTGAAGCAGCTAAAAAACGTGGCGGTAAATTGCTCAGCGTGGACAAGGCGAACGTCCTTGAAACATCACAGTTTTGGCGCAATATCATCATTGATGAGAGTCGTGACTATCCAGAAGTTCAGCTAAGTCATATGTACGTCGACAATGCGGCGATGCAATTGGTTAGAGCGCCTAAAGAGTTAGATGTTGTGGTTACTGGTAATTTATTTGGTGATATTTTATCGGACGAAGCGGCTATGCTAACTGGTTCCATCGGCATGCTCCCATCGGCTTCTTTAAATGAAAAAAATCAGGGGCTCTATGAGCCAAGTCATGGTTCAGCACCAGATATTGCAGGCCAGGATATTGCTAACCCGCTTGCGCAAATTTTATCGGCAGCCATGATGCTTCGTTATAGTTTTGATCTTGAAGAACCTGCTCAGAAAATTGAAGCAGCTGTTCGTAAGGTTTTGGCTCAAGGCTATCGTACTGCCGATATTTATGAAGAGGGCACGACAAAGGTCGGTACTAAGGCTATGGGTGATGCAGTTATAGCAGCGCTAAACAGTTAATTAATGATATATATTGCTATCGTTTCTACTGATGGGACGATAGTGATATTATTTAAAAATAGATTAAATTTTTCTTGAGTGAGTAATTTTATGTCAAAAGCAGTTGGTCTTGTCGGATGGCGAGGCATGGTGGGTTCGGTGCTCATGCAGCGTATGCGTGATGAGGGTGATTTTAAACTAATCGAACCGGTTTTCTTCTCGACGAGTAATGCTGGAGGCGATGCGCCACAGTGGGCAGAGGGTGCAGGTCCTTTGCAAAATGCCTTTGATATTGATAGCTTAAAAAAATTACCCATCATCGTAACTGCTCAGGGTGGTGACTACACCAATGATGTTTATCCAAAACTTCGTGCGGCCGGTTGGGATGGGATCTGGATTGATGCTGCTAGTGCATTACGTATGAATGATGATGCTGTGATTGTGCTCGATCCGATTAACCGCGATTTAATTGATGCTTCTCTTGCTAAGGGCGTGCGTGATTATGTGGGCGGTAACTGTACTGTTAGTTGTATGTTGATGGGTGTCGGTGGCTTGTTTAAACACGATCTTGTGGAGTGGATGAGCAGCATGACCTATCAGGCAGCATCTGGCGGTGGTGCTCAGCACATGCGTGAGTTATTGACTCAGTTTGGTATTCTTGGTAATTCGGTACAATCTTTACTTGACGATCCTGCATCGGCCATTTTGGAAATTGATCGCCAGGTCCTCGCAGCGCAACGAGATGAGTCATTGCCACAAAGTAATTTTGGTGTGCCCTTAGGTGGTAGCTTGATTCCATGGATTGATACCCAATTGGATAATGGTCAATCACGTGAAGAGTGGAAGGCACAGGCTGAGACCAATAAGGTCCTTGGTCGCAGTGGCGAACAAATTATTCCTATTGATGGATTGTGTGTGCGTGTAGGTGCTATGCGTTCTCATAGTCAGGCCCTTACTTTTAAATTAAAAAAGGATGTGCCACTTGATGAGATCAATGACATCATTGCTGAGAGTAGTGATTGGGCAAAACTAGTACCTAATGACCGTGATGTCACTATGCGTGAGCTTACACCCGTTGCAGTAACTGGCACTTTAAATATCCCAGTTGGGCGCGTCCGTAAGCTAAATATGGGGCCTGAGTATATTAGTGCATTTACTGTAGGTGACCAGTTGTTATGGGGTGCCGCAGAGCCTATACGTCGTATGTTGCGTATTGCTTTAGGTGAAATGTAAGTCATCACTCACGGTAGATAAAGGGCCTAGAAAATGCAATTACCGCATTACATCAGTGATAATATTACTGCCTTATTAGTTGCTTTCGTGCTTCTGATTACGGTAATTCTTTTTCTTGCCCAAAAGCTTATGCGTACTAAAAATTTGGCTGATGAAGCTGAAGACTCTTTGGTATTGGCAAAGCAAAAGACTAAAGGTATTGCTTCAGCAGATCAAAGCCCGGCTGCCAAAGCCTTTAGAGAAAAACTAAAAGAAATCAGTTTAGACTTGGATAAAGATTAATGGCCAAGCATCGTATTGCCTTAGGTATTTCCTATCAGGGGCAAGCATACTCCGGTTGGCAGGCTCAAACTGATAGAGCAACTGTACAAACGGCGGTAGAATCAGCGCTTAGTAAGTTTATCACTGTACCGACTCAAGTTGTTTGTGCTGGACGCACTGACACGGGAGTTCATGCAATCCATCAGGTGGTTCATCTGGATACTGATGCTAGCCGCAGTGATAACTCTTGGGTTAGGGGGGTTAATAGCTTTTTACCACCTGATATTCGAATCAAATGGGCTCGAGAGGTCACGAGCGATTTTCATGCCCGTTTTGATGCTGAAGCTAGGACATATATTTATGTTTTACGCTGTCATCCCGTTCACTCTGCTATCTTAGAAGGTTTAGTGGGTTGGTATCATTTGCCGTTATCACTTGAGTTGATGCAGGAAGCAGCGACTCACTTAGTCGGTGTGCATGACTTTAGTAGTTTTAGATCTGCGGAGTGCCAAGCACATTCGCCGATCCGGACTATTAACTATCTTGATATAAAAAAACAGGGTAATTTATTCGTTTTTTCGATTCAGGGTAATGCTTTTTTGCATCATATGGTTCGTAATATTATCGGCAGTCTGGTTTATGTCGGTAAGGGTAAGCACAAGCCAGAGTTTATGGCTGAATTGCTTGAATTAAAAGATCGCAAATTTGCCGCTCCAACATTTATGGCCGCTGGCTTATATCTTGCGCATATACATTATCCAGAAAAATCGGGTATTAATGACTTAATACCCGAGCTAGCTGTGACTGATAGTCTGAGTTTTATCTTAGATGCCTAGCAAGCTTATTTCATATTAGCAATTCGCTCTGCACGTGCAGAGGGGTTAGGGTGAGAAGAGAACATACTAGAATTATCACCACCTAATTGTGCTAACTTGCGTAGAGCTGAAACAGCAGCGTCTTTACTCTTACCTTGTTGTTGTAAGACTTTGAGTCCATAGGCATCAGCCTCATACTCATGTGCTTGAGAGTATTGGGCATTAACTAGTTGATGTCCTAATTGTCCAATCACACTGCTAGAAAGGGCTGCGACAGGTGAGCCGCTAGATGAGACCGCTTGTAAAGCGGCAGAACTCAACATACTAGTACGTGCTTGTTGCTTTGAGTGTCCCTTGACTACGTGACCAATCTCGTGACCAACCACATACAGTAGTTCATCATCCGTCATCCTATCCATCAGTCCACTGTATACACGGATGCCACCATTGGGCAGGGCAAAGGCATTTACTTCATTAGTAAGATAAACTTGATAATTAAGTTGATGGCCTTCATAACTACTTAAATTACGGGTGAGACTGCTAAGCCGTTTTGCATAGGCATTAGAGGCTGGTGCAATTTTATTTTCTGCATCTAGCTGTTGTTGTGTACGTATACCAAGTGCATTAATCTCACTATCACTAATGCTAGCGGCACTTGCTAAGGTAGTAGCAGCCCCAACCATACCGGCAATGTCCATCCCTTGACATGCTGTTAAGCTAAGACAAACAGTAGCTGCAGCAAAAAGTTTTTTAGCCATCTTTAATCCCCTTAAAAGAAGTTAATTCCTAATTAATTCAATATATAACCCTAGCTCAAGGTACTTTATCATGAGTTTTGATAAATTTGCTTATAGCTTATGTACATGGCACAGTAAGCCGTCATGAGTAGAGAGATCAAAACAATTTGTAAAACAAAGGCAAAAAAAGCACCGGTACTACCGGAAGATATTGCAATCATCATGATATTCCAAATGACAAAAGCAATAATAAACATAGGTAATCCCAGAGCAATAAAAGCTGCAAAATTACGTACTACACCGATACAAGAAAAGACCAGAGATTTAATGGTTGGCACGTTATTCCACATAATCAGAGCTGGTACAAACCAATATACTAGCGTCAAGATAATCGTGTAGACAAACATCACGATAATTGCAGCTGGATTAATTGAGGCTGCAATTGCGGTATAGGTATCTGCTGTTATTTCGCCATTGGATGTAGACGCGAGAATATTAGCTACCTCACTTTCTTTAATCAGTGAGGGTACAAAAAATATTTCTAATATAAAAAGTATCACGCCGTAAACAAGTCCAGCGAGTAACAAGGACTTGAGTGTTTTCCCATGCCTAAAAGGTTCAAATAAGTTGTGCCAGTTTAGCTTCTGACCTTCGGCAACGTAGTGGCAGCACATTAAGATAAAAGCAATATAAACAGGCTGTACTAAGGCCACACTGAATAAGCCCAGAACGCCTAGAAGTTGAAGACTGAGGATGGTGTTAAAGTTCCAGACAAAGGCTAGCAGTATAAATAAAGCTGGTCGCTTTTTAAAAATGGCAAAGCCTTTAATGAACCATTCAAAACCGGCTTTAGCGGGGAGTTTTACAGCTTGCATCGATACTCCTTAGCGTGCGGGTAAAGGCGGAATATCGCCATAAGTGCGTGATTTAAGAATTCGTTCAAAGTGCGTTGGATCGTGTGGTTTTAAGCTTTGAGCAGGACGAGGCAAATAGAAATCATAAAGTCTTGATGTCCAGAATCTTAAAGCTGCAGCTCTAAGTGCTACCGGCCATAGTTCACGCTCTGCATCTGTAAATGGACGACCTTTATGATAGCTACTAAGCCATGCTTCAACTAGTTCAGGTATTAATTCACCACTGTCGCGATCAATACACCAGTCATTTACGGCCACTGCCACGTCAAATAACCAACGGTCAACACCAGCAAAATAAAAGTCAATAACGCCGCCTAAGCTCGGATGCTCATGGGTACCATCAAATAAGACATTATCGCGAAATAAATCACAGTGGCATGGCCCGCCGGGCATGAAACGCCAAGCATAATCACTTTGAACCTCAATTTGCTCCTGCAGCGATTGCTCATAAAGAGCCTGTAACTCTTCATTTAGATAAGGCTTAATGGCTGGGTAGGTTTCTTGCCACCAACTTAGTCCACGTAAATTAGGCTGGTTCAAGGGGAGATCATGGGCTGCAATATGCTGTCTTGCTTGAGCTCGCGCTACAATCTCGCAATGCTTTGCACTTGGATGGGCTTCCCAGCCACCATTTAGACGCACGACAATGCACATGGGCTTATCATTAAAAAGCCCCCAGATGGTGCCATCTTTGCGTTTTTGGGGCATAGGGACTGCCTGCTTTTTCATCCCTAAGCCATACATTAGATCCAGGTAGAAGGGGATTTGTTCTGCAGTCAACACCTCAAAGATAGTGAGTACAAACTCGCCTTCACTGGTGGTTAAAAAATAATTGGTATTTTCAATACCCGCAGTAATGCCCTGCATTGAAACAAAATCGCCTAACTCATAATCTTGTAAAATCACTTGGGCTTCTTCGGAAGATACGGGGGTAAAAACGGCCATAGAGTTAATTTAATCTTATAAAGTGTATGATGATGAGTAAAATAAATAAAAGACTCGAATGCTGATTTTACCAGTCTCGCTGCTTATTTCCCAATGATCCTGATGCTTGGGCTTTAAAATCTAATATTGAATAATTCACATCATGCTAATAAAGCGACGTTTAAATTATTTTCGTAGACGAATTACCCGTCGTCCTTTTTTTCATAGTCAGGCGATAGTATTGGTCTGGGCACTTTTAATGGGGGTTGTTGGTGCTTTGGCGACCTTACTCTTTTTTAAGGGAGTCGGTTTATTACAATGGTTGATGGTCGGAGAAACAGGGGCGATTAGTAGCATTGTTGGCCAATACTCAACTTGGCAGACTTTACTATATCCCTGTCTTGCAGGCCTGGTTGGTGGTTTATTATTAACATGGTCGGCTAGCATCAAGACAGATACGAACTCGGATTATATGGAGGCGGTAGCCTTAGGTGACGGTCGTTTGTCTATTAAGCAGGGGGTGTTGCGTATTCTGTCATCGCTGACTGTTATTACCTCAGGCTTTTCCATCGGTCGTGAGGGACCGATGATTCACTTAGGTTCGATGATTTCTTCCGCCATCGGTCGTTTCTTCTTTATGGATGCCAAGCATTTACGACTGATTGTAGCTTGCGGTGCTTCCGGAGCGGTGTCAGCCGCTTATCATACGCCAATTGCTGGTGCCTTATTTGTAGCGGAGATCGTTGTCGGTAGCATGTCCATGGTGATTGTAGGGCCACTACTGGTTGCTGCTATGTCTGCTCATCTGACCACTCGTCTTTTTGATAACCATTTTCTCTTATATGAAATTGATTTAGAAATTTCACTGGGTGTCGAATTATTAATTTGTTCAATTATTATTGGTTTATTTGGTGGTGTGTTATCACCCCTGTTTCTAAGAGCTCTAGATTGGTGTAAAAAAGGACTTAAGTTGATTCCTGTTCCCTTAGCTATTCGCATGGCTTTTGCAGGACTAGTAGTTGGTTGCTTTTTGTTATATGACCCTGAATTAGCAGGTAATGGGGACTCTATTGTTTCTACCTTAATCCATGGTACTGACTGGACATGGCAGTTATTAGCCATGTTTTTGCTATTAAAAATAGCCGCTACATTGATCTCTGTGGGCTCTGGTGCGGTCGGTGGGGTGATTACACCACTGATGTTTATCGGCGCAGCAGTGGCATTGTTGATACTAAAAACCGCTATTATATTGTTCCCAACACTTGAGCCCTATAGCCCAGTATTTGTGATTTTGGGTATGGGGGCTTTTTTATCTGCGGCTTCTAGTGCTCCTTTAATGGCTATTATTATGATGATAGAAATGTCACATAATCAATCTATTGTGGTGCCTGTGGTGTTTGCTTGTGTTACGGCGAGTTTTCTTGCTCGACAATTTAACGGCTTAGTGATGTTTAATGTGACCACTAATCGTGAAGAGGATATTCGACTGCGTCATCGTTTGAGTAATGTGCGTATTGAGCAATTAATTAACAAAAAACCAGAAAATATCATTCGAAATGATGTGGTAGTGGGTGAAGCGATTGATTTGTTTACCGAGTTAAGTGTTCGTTATTTGTATGTTGTGAATGAGAAAAATGAGTTTTTGGGAGTCTTGGCGCATAAAGATATTACGCGAAGCCTATTAGGGGCGGTACAGCTTGACGAGCCTATTCCTGTGCATTTGATTTCGCGTACTTATCTAGAACCATTACGTTTAGGAATGACCTTGGATGAAGTACAGGATGAATTTGTCACTTATAATGGTGAACGTTTGCCGGTGCTTGATTTTTCTGAGCCACCACTTCTGTTGGGTGTGGTGTATAAATCAGATGTTCTTAGACGTTATAGCGAGATTAAAAAATCCATTGATAAGACCAGCGAAGTCAAAATGAACCCTTTTATTCGTACTTGATATTTCATGAGTGAACCTACTAGCTTGTCAGCAACAATGACGTCTATCTATCAGTCTCCTGAGCAACCTTGGCGTTTGTCTATTGCTCCGATGCTTGATGTGACTGATAGGCATGCCCGTTATTTTTATCGTTTATTAGCACCTAAGGCATTGCTTTATACGGAAATGGTAACTACAGGCGCCTTGATTCATGGTGATGTAAAGCGTCACCTGCAATTCAATAGCCAAGAGCACCCAGTTGCCCTACAGCTAGGTGGAAGTGAGGCTGCAGATTTAGCTCATTGTGCTAAATTAGGTGAGCAATGGGGCTATGACGAAATTAATTTAAATTGTGGATGTCCTTCAGAGCGCGTTCAAAAGGGTGCTTTTGGGGCCTGCTTAATGACTGAGGTGGATTTAGTTGCTGATTGTCTCAAAGCTATGCAAGATGCTGTTTCTGTGCCTGTCACCGTCAAGCATCGCTTGGGCCTTGATTATAGTGATGACTATGGTTTTGTCCGTGACTTTGTTGGTACCTTAATCCACAAAAGTGATACCCGAGTTTTTATAGCTCATGCGCGTAATGCTGTCCTAAAGGGCTTGTCACCCAAAGACAATCGAGAAATTCCGCCTTTACGTTATGATTGGGTGGCTCAGCTAAAAAAAGATTTTCCTGAAGCAATGTTTATTTTAAATGGTGGACTCAGTGAGGTAGATCAGATGTATCGTCAAGCTCAAGATTTTGACGGCATCATGATAGGAAGAGCGGCATGGCATGAGCCGTATCGTATTACTGAAATCAGTAAGTTGCTGTGGCCTAGCATCAATCATCCTGAAATTACCGACATCATCGACAGCATGTTTGATTATGCCTTAAAGCAAAAACAAGAAGAAGTACCTTTGCGATTTGTTTTTAAACCTTTGTTGGGTTTGTTTAATGGGCAGAAGGGCGCAAGGCAATGGCGTCGTACATTATCAGATTCCAATGAACTTAAAAAAAATGATCCTGAGTTGCTAATTACAAGCTACGAAGCATTTAAAAAGCACCAACATGAGTTCACCATTATTTAAATGAGTGGTTCTGACTTTTTTTAAAAAAGTCAATCAATAATAAATTTATTTTCTTATGTGCTTTTCATGCTAAAAGTACCTAAGAAATTAATGTACAATGGTCATCAAAACACTACATATAGGTTAGTGTTGTTCATATTTAACTATATATAGGCATTCAGGGCTTGTTTGGTTTGTTAATCAAACAAGCCCTGAATGCCCGCTTTAAAAGGAGTATTCATGAATAATTCTCTCTTAGTGACCAAGCGGGATGGTCGTCAAGAGCCGCTTGATTTGGATAAGATTCATCGTGTTTTGGATTGGGCAGCTGAAGGATTGGACAATGTATCAGTTTCTCAGGTAGAACTACGCTCACAAATCCAATTTTACGATGGCATTAAAACAGAAGATATTCATGAGACCATTATTAAGGCGGCAGCCGATTTAATTTCTGAAGAAACGCCAGATTATCAGTTTTTAGCCGCTCGTTTGGCTATTTTCCATTTGCGTAAAAAGGCTTATGGAGAGTTTGAACCGCCTAAACTTTATGAGCATGTTAAAAAATTAGTTGCTACTGACAAATACGATCGTCATTTAATCGAGGATTATACTGAGGCAGAGTTTGATGAGATGGACTCTTTCTTAGATCATGCGCGTGACTTATCCTTTGCTTATGCGGCTGTTAATCAGTTAGAAGGTAAGTACCTAATACAAAACCGTGTGACTGGCGAAATTTTTGAAAGTCCACAGTTCTTGTATATTTTAGTGGCTGCTTGCTTATTTTCTAAATACCCCAAGGAAACGCGTCTACGTTACATTAAAGACTTTTATGATGCAATCTCGACCTTTAAGTTGTCATTACCGACACCTATTATGGCGGGTGTGCGCACACCGACCCGTCAATTTAGTTCATGCGTATTAATTGAGTGTGATGATAGTCTAGATTCCATTAATGCGACCAGTGCCGCAATAGTACGTTATGTTTCTCAGCGTGCCGGGATTGGTATTAACGCAGGAAGAATTCGTGCTGTTGGTAGTGCTATTCGTGGTGGAGAGGCTCAGCATACCGGTTGTATTCCGTTCTACAAGCATTTTCAGACCGCTGTTAAGTGTTGCTCACAGGGTGGTGTTCGTGGTGGGGCGGCGACTTTATTTTATCCAATGTGGCATCTAGAAGTAGAGTCATTATTGGTACTTAAAAATAATCGCGGTGTAGAGGAAAACCGTGTACGTCATATGGATTATGGAGTACAGATTAATCGTTTGCTTTATCAGCGTTTAATTAAAGGTGCTAATATCACCTTGTTCTCGCCGTCTGATGTACCAGGCCTTTATGAAGCTTTCTTTGCAGACCAGGATGAGTTTGAGCGTCTTTATGAGCAGTATGAGCAAGACGACTCAATACGCAAGCGCAGTGTCAAGGCAGCAGAGCTTTTCTCATTAATGATGCAAGAGCGTGCAGGTACAGGACGTATTTATATCCAGAACGTAGACCATTGTAATACGCATAGTCCATTTGACCCGAGCGTCGCCCCTGTACGTCAATCTAATCTATGCCTTGAAATTGCTTTGCCGACTAAACCATTGGACGACATTAATGATGAAAATGGTGAGATTGCTTTATGTACACTTTCTGCGTTTAACTTGGGTGCTTTAGAGTCTTTAGATGAGTTAGAGCATTTATCAGAGCTGATCGTACGTGCTTTAGATGCTCTGCTTGATTATCAGGATTACCCAATTAAGGCAGCAAAAATTGCTACCATGAATCGTCGCACCTTGGGTGTGGGTGTGATTAACTTTGCTTATTTCCTAGCTAAAAACGGTGCTCGCTACTCCGACGGTAGTGGTAATGCCTTAACTCATCGTACCTTTGAAGCAATTCAGTATTACTTATTAAAAGCATCAGTGAACCTATCTAAAGAGTATGGTCCGTGCTTGGCATTTAATGAGACAACTTACGCACAAGGTATTTTACCGATTGATACCTACAAAAAAGATATAGATGCTTTCTGCCAAGAGCCTTTGAGGTTAGATTGGGAAGCATTGCGTGCTGATATCGTTAAGCATGGTCTGCGTAATTCGACTCTGACCGCCTTAATGCCTTCAGAAACCTCAAGCCAAATTTCTAATGCGACTAACGGTATCGAACCACCACGTGGTTTGATCACAGTAAAGGCTTCCAAAGATGGTGCCTTACGTCAAGTCGTACCTGAGTATCAGCGCTTAAGACATCAATACGAAACGCTATGGAGTATGCCATCAAATGATGGTTACCTACGTTTAGTCGGTATTATGCAGAAGTTTGTTGATCAGGCTATTTCCGCTAATACCAATTATGATCCTTCGCGTTATTCTGGTGGAAGAGTGCCGATGAGTGAGTTACTTAAAGACTTATTAAACGCTTATAAATACGGCTTAAAAACACTTTACTACCATAATACCCGTGATGGTGCTCAGGATGACCAAGGTGATTTGGTGAAATTAAGTGATGCGGGTGATGATTGCGAAAGCGGTGCTTGTAAAATTTAATTATTCCATACTGAAATCCTTAATGGATTTCAGTGCTTAACACTAGTTTTGTAGATGAGTTTTTATGTTATATAGTACGTTTAATGAAACCCCTAATAATGCTCTCAAAGAGCCGATGTTCTTTGGTCAGAGTGTTAACGTTGCTCGTTATGATCAACAGAAGTTTGAAATATTTGAAAAACTGATTGAAAAGCAGTTATCCTTCTTTTGGCGTCCGGAAGAGGTTGATGTATCTCAGGATAGAATTGACTATGCTAATTTACCTGAGCATGAAAAGCATATTTTTATTTCAAACCTAAAGTATCAGACCTTGCTTGATTCAATTCAAGGTCGCAGTCCTAACGTTGCACTGCTGCCGATAGTTTCCCTGCCAGAACTAGAAACTTGGATTGAGACATGGTCTTTCTCTGAAACGATTCACTCTCGTTCTTATACACATATTATTCGAAATATTGTTAACGACCCATCGGTGATTTTTGATGGCATCGTAACAAATGAACATATCTTGGAACGTGCTCGTGATATTTCTAAGTATTATGATGATCTAATTCGCTCGGTCAGTCTTTATCAACTATTTGGCGAAGGTACGCATACGCTTAATGGCAAGATGGAAGAAGTTAGTTTAAGAGAACTTAAAAAGAAGTTGTACTTATGCCTGATGTCAGTCAACATCCTCGAAGCGATTCGTTTTTACGTTAGTTTTGCGTGCTCATTTGCTTTTGCTGAAAGAAAGTTGATGGAGGGGAACGCTAAAATCATCAAACTAATTGCACGAGATGAGGCTCTACACTTAGTGAGTACCCAGCATATGTTAAATATTATGCGTAATGGCCAGGATGACCCTGAGATGGTTGAGATTGCTAAGGAATTAGAGCAAGAGTGTTTTGATATGTTCAAAGACTCCGCTGAACAAGAAAAAGAATGGGCTGGCTATCTATTTAAAGATGGTTCCATGATTGGACTAAATCGCGATATTCTATGTAAATACGTTGAATATATTACTAACTCACGGATGGCTGCTGTAGGTCTTAAGCCTGCTTTCCCTGGTGCTAATCAAAATCCTATTCCATGGATTAATGCTTGGTTATCTTCAGATAATGTTCAAGTCGCTCCTCAGGAAGTGGAAATTAGCTCTTATTTAATCGGCCAAATTGATGCCGAAATTAATCCAGACGATTTATCTGGGTTTGAGTTATGAGTCGAGTCTTTACCTGGGACGGTAGCTTTGAACTATTAGATGGTGAAACACTGCTTGATGGTTTAGAGCGCCAGGGCTATGACGTAGAGTATCAATGTCGTGCAGGATATTGCGGCTCATGCCGCACTCCTTTGCTTGACGGAGAGGTTGAGTATTT
>JAAYRZ010000090.1 GCA_012518515.1 Alcaligenaceae bacterium | reverse complement strand
TCGATCAAACCGTCGACAGCACCCTGATGAAACGCTATGGCACGCTTGATGAGCAAGCAGCTGCCATTTTATTCCTAGCTTCTGACGAAGCCTCTTATATCACTGGAACTGTTCTACCTGTTGGTGGAGGAGACCAAGGCTAATTAATAAAAAAGCCGTAAGTCACCACAGGTAATTTTCACCTTAGCGAGGAGCTAAATATGAACAAAGTAGACATCAACGAGGTCATTGACCGCGCAAAATTTAACCGCTTCCATTTTGGAGTAATGTGTCTATGTGCATTACTACTAATTTTTGATGGTTATGACTTATTTATTTATGGTGTTGTTCTGCCTGTCCTGATGGACGAGTGGAGTTTAACACCAGTTCAAGCTGGTGCACTAGGTAGTTATGCACTTTTCGGCATGATGTTCGGTGCCTTTATTTTTGGCCCACTAGCAGACCGTATCGGTCGTAAACAAGGGGTCATGATTTGTTTTGTCTTGTTTAGCTTGGCTACATTCCTGACAGGTTTTGCCAGTAACACAACTCAATTCGGTATTCTCCGCTTCATCGCTGGCCTAGGTTGCGGTGGCTTGATGCCAAACGCAGTGGCCCTGATGAATGAATACGCACCACGTCGCTCACGCGGTACCTTAGTTGCCCTAATGTTCAGTGGCTACTCTCTTGGAGGTGTATTAGCCGCAGGTATTGGTATCTATGTACTACCTCGTTTTGGCTGGGAGTTTATGTTCTTTGCAGCTATTGTGCCTTTATTACTCATCCCGATCTTGATGTGGAAATTACCAGAGTCGATTGGTTTCCTAGTACGTCAAGGTAAGGAAGAGCAAGCGCGTAATATGTTAGTTAAGCTCAATCCTGCTGCTGGACTAGATGCAAATAGCGACTTAACTCAAACCACTACTAAAGCAACTTCTGTACCTGTTCTGGATTTATTCAAAGAAGACCGCCTCTTAGGTACCTTGATGATCTGGCTTGCTTTCTTCTGCTGCTTATTAATGGTATATGCTTTAGGTTCATGGTTACCAAAACTAATGGCAAATGCTGGCTATAGCCTAGGCTCAAGCTTATCGTTCTTGTTAGCACTAAACTTCGGTGGCATGTTCGGTGCAATTTTAGGTGGTTGGTTAGGTGACCGTTTCGGTTTACCGCGTGTTATGGTCTGGTTCTTTATTGCCTCAGCTGTTTCCATCAGCTTATTAGGCTTTAATAGCCCGATGATTATTCTTTACGCCCTGATTATCATCGCTGGTGCCACGACTATCGGTACTCAAATTTTACTTTACGCCAATACAGCACAGTTCTACCCACTCGCCGTGCGTTCTACAGGTTTAGGTTGGGCATCAGGTATTGGTCGTACCGGTGCTATCGCAGGACCATTCTTGGGCGGTACTCTAATGGCAATGGCTTTACCCTTGAAGATGAACTTCTTCGCTTTTGCTATCCCGGGTGTAATTGCCACCATTGCAATTCTGTTATTTATTGTTGCCTCACAGCGTCAAGCTAGAATTAAGAAACAAGCAATGTCGTCTGTGGTGGCCTCTTAGGAGTTTTTTAAATGATTAATAAAATCGTAGACAGCGTCGCTGAAGCCTTAAAAGACGTACAAGACGGTTCTACCGTCTTGATCGGCGGCTTTGGTACCTCCGGTATTCCGGATGCGCTCATTGATGGTTTAATTGAGCAAGGTGCTACTGATTTAACCGTGGTTAACAACAACGCCGGTAACGGCGACCACGGTTTAGCCGCCCTGTTAAAAGCAGGTCGAGTACGCAAAATCATTTGTAGTTTTCCACGTCAAGCTGACTCATATGTTTTTGATGAGTTATATCGCAGTGGCAAAATTGAATTAGAAGTTGTCCCACAAGGTAATCTTGCTGAGCGTTTACGCGCAGCAGGCGCTGGTATTGGTGGCTTTTTCTGCCCTACTAGTTATGGTACCGAATTAGCCGAAGGTAAAGAAACTCGCCTCATCGATGGTCGTTGGTATGTATATGAAACACCTATTCATGGTGACGTTGCGTTAATTAAGGCCGAAGCTGGTGACCGTTGGGGCAATCTAATTTATCGAAAAGCCGCTCGTAACTTCGGTCCCGTAATGGCCACTGCCGCTAAGCAGACCATTGCTACCGTTTATGAGCTTAAAGAGCTCGGTGATTTAGACCCAGAAAATATTGTCACCCCCGGTATTCACGTTAATAAAGTCGTGCAGGTACCTAGAGTAGCAACCAGAGCCGGTGGCTTTAAGTAATTCAATAAGGAGCTGACAATGACAACTACATATCAACCCCGCAGCCGTGATGAAATGGCTGCTCGTGTTGCCCAAGACATTCACGATGGTGCCTACGTTAACTTAGGTATCGGTATGCCAACTAAGGTCGCCAACTACTTACCAGAAGGTCTCGAAGTCGTTCTGCACAGTGAAAACGGGATTTTGGGTATGGGACCAGCACCAGAAGAAGGTGCTGAGGATTATGACCTGATTAATGCTGGTAAACAGCCTGTGACTCTACTACCCGGCGGTGCCTATTTCCATCATGCTGACAGCTTTGCGATCATGCGTGGCGGACATCTGGATATTTGTGTTTTAGGTGCTTTCCAGGTCTCTGCTAAAGGTGACTTAGCTAACTGGAGCACGGGTGAACCCGGCGCTATCCCAGCGGTTGGTGGCGCGATGGATCTTGCCATCGGTGCTAAATCAACTTGGGTTATGATGACTTTATTAACCCGTGACGGTCAAAGTAAATTAGTTCCCGAAGTAACTTACCCCCTTACTGGTATCGAATGCGTCAAGCGTGTTTATACCGATTTAGCTACCTTTGCCTGCACGCCTGATGGCCTTGAAGTCATCGATACTGTACCTGGCTTAAGCCATGAAGAATTAGAGCGTCTAGTGGGTATGTCTTTGAAAAAAGCAGAAAACTAAATCTTTGATTACACATTTTTAGGAAAAATAATGAGCGAATCTGTTTTTATTTGTGATGCTATACGTAGTCCATTCGGTCGTTATGGAGGCACTTTAGCCTCTGTGCGTCCAGATGACTTAGCAGCACAAGTGATTAAAGCCTTAATCGAGCGTAACTCCACAGTTGATACTGCATTAATTGATGATGTAATTTTGGGTTGTGCCAACCAAGCCGGTGAAGATAACCGTAACGTTGCCCGTATGTCTACTTTATTAGCAGGCTTGTCAATTGAAGTTCCTGGCTCTACCATCAACCGTCTCTGTGGTTCTGGCCTAGATGCTATCGGTACGGCAGCACGTGCGATTAAATCGGGTGAAACCCAGCTGATGATTGCGGGTGGCGTTGAAAGCATGAGCCGTGCACCTTTTGTAATGCCTAAAGCGGATCAAGCCTTTAGTCGCAAAAACAGTATTGAAGACACCACCATTGGTTGGCGTTTTGTAAACTCAGCTATGCGCGAGCAGTACGGTGTAGATTCTATGCCTGAGACAGCTGAGAACGTAGCTGACGACTTTTCTATTAATCGTGAAGATCAGGATCGTTTCGCCTTAGCTAGTCAAGAAAAATACACTGCGGCTCATGAGAAAGGCTTTTTCAAAGAAGAAATTGTACCTATTACTGTCCCTCAGCGTCGTGCGGACCCGATTATCTTTGACACAGACGAGCATCCTCGTACAACCTCTTTAGAAGCATTGGCTAACTTAAGAGCAATTGTACGTCCTGACGGTACGATTACTGCAGGTAATGCTAGTGGAGTCAATGACGGTGCAGCGGTCGCTTTGTTAGCAAATCAAAAGATGGTTGAGCGTTTTGGTTTGACGCCAAAAGCACGCGTCGTAGCCATGGCTACCGCTGGTGTGCCCCCTCGCATTATGGGTATTGGACCAGTCCCTGCCACTCGCAAGGTACTTGAGGTAGCTGGTTTAACCTTAGATCAAATGGACGTGATTGAGCTTAATGAAGCTTTTGCGGCCCAAGGTCTAGCCGTTATGCGTGAATTAGGCATTAAAGATGACGATCCTCGCGTAAACCCAAATGGTGGCGCAATCGCCCTAGGTCACCCTTTAGGAGCCAGTGGTGCTCGTTTAGTGGCCACCGCCATTAATCAATTACAGCGCACTAACGGTCGCTATGCCCTTTGCACCATGTGTATTGGTGTAGGTCAAGGTATCGCGCTAATTATTGAGCGTGTTTAAGGAGTAGAAAAACAAATGACTTCTAACATTTTTCAATTAGAAACTACCGCAGGTAACTTCAGAGTAGCAGTCGATGGCGCTGAAGATGCTCCTGCCCTAATTTTAAGTAACTCTCTCGGAACCACACTTGAAATGTGGGACCCACAAGTAGAGGCTTTATCTAAAAAATTTCGTTTAGTCCGCTATGACACTCGCGGTCACGGCGGTAGTCCAATCACCCAAGGCCCTTACAGCTTTAAACAGCTCGCTGCTGATGTGGTAGCAATTTTAGATGCCTTAAAAATTGAAACAGCTGTTTTTTGTGGTGTTTCAATGGGGGGACACACAGGACTACAGTTAGGTATTGATGAAACAGAGCGCTTTGACGGCATCGTCGTTTGTAACAGTGCTGCTAAAATCGGGACCGCTGAAGCCTGGCAAGAACGTGCTACTTTACTGCGCACTAAGGGTCAGGAAGCAATTAAGGAATTAGCCGCTACAGCCCCTGATCGCTGGTTTACTCCCGAATTTATCAAGCAACATCCTGACGTTGTTAAGGGCATGCAAGAGCAATTTGCTACGCTAGATCCTGAAGGTTATGCAGCATGTTGTGATGCCCTAGGTCAGTCAGACCTACGTAAATCCATTAATGCCATTTGTGTGCCTACCCTCTTGGTTGCTGGCAAGTATGACCCAGTAACAACGGTTGAGGATGCTCAAAATATGCATGGCCTCATCAAAGGTTCCTCAGTTGCGGAACTAGACGCCTCACACATTTCCAATGTAGAAGCGGCAGACGCCTTTACCGAAACGCTTATTGATTTTATTGAAACGCTATAAGCATCTTTTAAACTTATACTATACAAAGGACAATATCATGTTATTTCTAGTTCATATGGTCGTAAATATTCCTCATGACCTTCCTAAAGAGCAAGCTCAAGAAATCATTGCTACAGAAAAAGCCTATTCACAAGATCTTCAACGTGCAGGTAAATGGGTAAATTTATGGCGTGTTGTTGGCGAATACGCTAACTACAGCGTTTTTGAGGCTGAAAGTAACGATGATCTACATGATATGCTTAGCAAATTACCGCTATTCCCATACATGGATATCACCGTGACTCCACTAGCTAAGCATCCATCAGCTATCTAAGTCTTAGTTATTTACTAAGTTTAAGCTCATCATTCTGAACGGTTCATATTATGCGTGATTGGTCTCTTTCAGCCTGGATGACAGGGTTTTTGGCCGTACTTATTTCCTATAGCGGCCCATTAGTTATCTTCATTCAAGCAGCCAACGTCGGTGGTATGTCCCCTGAAATGTTGAGCTCATGGATATGGGCAATTTCCATTGGCGCAGGTGTCAGTGGTATTGCCCTAAGTATTTTTTTAAAAACACCCATTATTACTGCGTGGTCCGCACCTGGTACTGCGCTCTTATTACATTTATTTCCAAAAATCACCATGCCAGAGGTGGTCGGTGCCTACTTAACGGCAGCCATCATCACAACAATTATTGGTCTGAGTGGTTACTTTGAGCGAATTGTAAAATTCGTACCACAAGGCATTGCCGCCGCCATGATTGCTGGAATTTTATTCCAGTTCGGTATGCAAGCTTTTGTTGCCTCAAGTGAATTACCAGGGGTCGTCATGGCCATGGTAGCAGTCTATTTAATCTGCCGCCGCTTTGCCCCAACCTTAACTGTCATTCTAGTAGCTGTCACCGGCTTTGCCTGTGTCTTTTTCCTGGATTTAGCCACGCTTTCTGAAGTAAAAATTGCCCTAGCTAAACCAATATTTACGCTACCCGAATTCAGTTTATCCGTTTTCTTCAGTTTCACTATTCCACTCGTTGTGGTTAGCCTTACCGGTCAATACCTACCGGGACTAGTTATTTTGCGTCTTGATGGCTATCAACAGCAATCAAGAGCTATTGTGGGCGGAACCAGTTTAATTTCCATCGTGATGGCATTTTTTGGCGGTATTTCTATTGTTTTAGCCGCTATTACTGCCGCTTTATGTACAGGTAAAGAAAGTCATCCCGACCCTAAAAAAAGGTACGTTGCAGGCATTGCTAATGGTGTGTTTTATTTAATTGGCGGAACTTTTGCCGGAACCATTGTATTACTCTTTAATGCCATCCCATCGGCCGTTATTGCTGCACTAGCGGGCCTTGCCCTAATTGGTGCTATTGTTGCAAATATTAGATTACTCAGCGCAAACTCAAGCTATATAGAACCTGCAGTGATTACTTTTTTAGTTACCGCCTCTAATATGAGTATCGGCGGGATGGGCTCAGCCTTCTGGGGCATCATACTCGGCATGGTGGCCTATTGGATTTCAGGTTTTAGAAAAGCGGAGAAGCAAGCATGACTCAGCACGAGTTTTTAAATAATAAAGAAGCGATCTTAAAGGTCTTACCTCAACACGAAATTACAGTTAAGCGTCTCGAGAAGCTCGCTGATAAAGCAGCCCTACCCGTCGTTACGGTAATGGGTAAATATAATCATGGTAAGAGTCGTTTATTAAATGAATTAATTGGTGATGATTTATTTTCTGTTGCCGACAAAAGAGAAACTAAAGCCTTACACCTCGCTGAACATAAAGGTCTTTGTTGGATTGATGCTCCAGGTCTTGATGCTGATGTACAAGAAATAGACGATCAACACGCTGAAGAAGCCCTTTGGGTGGCATCAGACATTCGCCTGATGGTTCATGCTGCCAAAGAAGGTGAACTCGATGCCGCCGAGATCGACTTAATCAATACCCTGACCCAGGATAAGCAACAAACTAAACGTCAATCTGTTTTTGTTCTGACTCAAATCGACCAAGTTGCCGATGAAGAAACTCTGAATAAAATTTTGGATAGCCTTGGCAAACAGCTGGGTGAGATGAAAATCCATCCCGTCTCATCTGTGCGCCACCGCCGAGGCGTTGAACAAAGTATTCCCTTATTTATTGAAAAAAGCGGCATTCCAGCACTTGAGCAACAACTAACTGAAACTCTAAATAAAGTTCCTGATATCAGATTATTTGAGAAAAATAGTTATTTTTCTCAGTTAAGCGATGAGTTGGCTGAAAAGCATCAACAACATACAGCCAGTCATACTCATCTAAAGCAACAAGCGGATGAGTTTGAGCGCAATTTTATCAACGATCTAAAAGCTGCTTTAGAACAAGGTGCTAAAGACTTGCATGAGATCATGCAAGAACCGGAAGTTGACCACTCCTTAGACCCTGGTTCCATTGATGATATTTTTACCATGACACCAGGTAAGCTAGATCGTTCACGTGTTCAAATTGCCTATTCACGTGCCTGCTTATTAATTCGTAGTGTTTTAACAAAATACGGCATGTCTACTCTCAGCGAAGACAGAAAAGTGGGTGC
>JAAYRZ010000089.1 GCA_012518515.1 Alcaligenaceae bacterium | reverse complement strand
TATTTGTCTGAGGAGCAAAAGGCTGAAGCCATTAATCTCTACAATACACTTAAAAATATGGAAGCACGTTTGGCTGCCGGTGAGATCGATGCTAATAAAATTGATCGAGAGGCGGTTGAGCATTTAAGCGATCGTGGTTGGGCGGTGGATTATTTAACTGTACGTCGTCAACGAGATTTATGGCAGCCAACACCTGAAGAAGTAGCTAATAAAGAACCTTTAGTAGTCTTGGGAGCTGCTAAGTTGGGTACGACCCGATTAATTGATAACCTAGAAGTCAATTATTAAATTGTCAAAGGCTATAGTTCCATGAATTCATTATTTACTTATCCAAATATACTTTGGCTAGCTTTGGTTTTAGTTGTTTTTTTAGTGGTGATTCATTTGCTAGCAATGAAAATGCTGGCAAATCATTTTCGAAAAAAATATCCAGAAGCTTTTGGAAGTGACGGTAAGTTAAGAAAAGCCCAAGACAGCGCGGCGGTGGTTGGTACAGCTAATGCTATCAAGATGGCTGCCGAATCCGCTAAAGAAGCCGATACTAAGGTCCCAGAACAATCAGAATCAGAGCAAAAGTAGTGAGTATGTTAAAGAAAACGATGAAAACAAATATAGCCCTTAAATTGACTGCTTTAGGATTAAGCAGTTTTGTAGCTATGGGTACGGCTTCAGCAAATAACACATTAACTGTAGCTGCCACACCGGTGCCTGCTGCTGAGATTTTGGAGTTTATGACGGTTCAGATGGCTGAGCAGGGTGTGGACTTAAAGGTTCATGTGTTTACTGACTTTATTCAGCCAAATCAGCAAGTTGCAGAAAAGCAAATCGATATGAATTGCTTTCAGCATAAGCCCCATCTTGACTCTTTTAATCGCAATGAAGATCAGAATCTAGTACCCCAAGGTTATATGTATATTTTGCCTTTGGGCGCCTACTCTAACAAGATTAAATCCATTGATGAGTTGAAAAATGGTGCATCAGTAGCCATTCCTTCGGATACGACGAATGGGGCTAGAGCGTTGCTATTATTGCAAAAGGCAGGGTTGATTACTCTGAAGGATCCGGATAATTTGTTTGCGACCTCAAGAGATGTGGCAGATAACCCGAAGAAACTCAAGTTTGTTGAATTGGAGGCAGCGACTATTCCGCGTGTCTTAAGTGATGTGGATTTGGCTGTTATTAATACCAATTATGCATTGGATGCCGATCTTAATCCTAAAAATGACAGTTTGTTCATGGAGGATACGGATTCTCCTTATGCGAATCTTTGTGCTAGTCGTGAGGATAATCAGGATAGAGAGGCCATTCAAAAACTTAATGCTGCTTGGCAGAGTCCTGAAACTTTGAAGTTCATCGAGGAAAAATATCAAGGAACAGTGATTCCAGTTAAGGCTCAATAGTTCTTAACTTCGGTTATCTTTCATTAAAAGGAGGCTAAGGCCTCCTTTTTTCGTTTAAATCACGTTAAAGACGGTTTTTATTTGATTGCCTCTCATGACATAAAACGTTACGCTAAGGCAAAGATTAAATGTCATAGAGGAAATGAGTTAGTGAATTATCGACAGTTATTAATTATAGCGACACTGCTGCCGATGGCCGTTTATTATCTGCAGCTTGGTCTTTCACCAGAGGCGCTAGGCAGCAGTTTAGTTTTGGGTATCCCAGGGAGCATTTTTTGGGGGGTATCAGTGATGCTGTGGGCTGTGTGTATGGCTATTTTCTATGTGATATTGCATCAGAGAAATAAGCAAGCTAAGGTCAAGCCTTGTGATTTGAGTGTAGGGAAGTAATCGAAGATGAATCAGAATAATAAAAGCACAACGCATTATTTCCTCGTTGGGCGTTCCATTGGTACCACTCAAAACGCCTTAGCCCTAGTTGGTGATTATCTTTCTGCAGCAGCTTTTTTGGGTTCGATCGCCATGTACTTTAGTCAAGGCATGGATTCTCTTTTTTATGCTGTGGCGACTTTGGTCGGCTGGGTTTTATTACTTATTCTTTTTTCTGATAAGTTGCGACAAACTGAAGCCTTTACTTTTTCAGATGTGATTAATCGAGGTTTTGACAGCCAGCGGTTAAAAGTCTTAAGCGCGTCAACTAGTCTATTGATCTGTATTTTTTATTTACTAGTGCAATTGATGGGTGCTGGCACGCTCTTATCACTGCTTTTTAATATTGATTACCTGACTTCATTGCTTTGTATTGGTGGTTTAACTGGGTTATTAGTGTTGTTTGGTGGTATGAAGGCGACGACCTTAGTGCAAAGTGTCAAAGCTTTATTGCTTTTTGTTTTTGCTGCGATCATGACTTTGATGGTGCTGCAATCATTTCAGTTTTCTATTGTCGACTTGTTTCAGCGAGCAGCTAGTCTGACAAGTTTTGCTGCATTAAAACCTAGTCCGGCGATAAGCTCTGGCGTTGAGCAAGTGTCATTGATATTGGGACTGATTTTTGGGCTGCTTGGTTTGCCACATATTTTGATGCGTTTTTATACTGTTAAAGATGAGAAGACGGCACTGTATTCAGCGGCTGGTGCGACTTTTTTAATCGCTCTTTTCTTCATCATGAATTTATTTATCGGTTTTGGTGCCCTGGTGCTTCTTAATGGTGAAGTGCTTGATGGTGGGCAAAATATGGCATTATTGCATTTAGCTAAATTACTTGGCGGTTCCGGTTTCCAATGGGTTTTAGCGATATTAGTGTTTATTACAGTACTTGCGGTTATCGCCGGGTTGGTCATTGCGGCAAGCGCCAGTATTACCCATGATTTGATTCCTATTTTGATGCCACGACATCGTAGTAAGATGTTGATCGCTAGGGTATCGGTGGTGGCTGTATTTTTTGCTGGCGTGGCTTTAGCTTATCTTTTTAAAGGAGTCAATTTAGCCTTTTTGTTTGGGATAGCCTTTGCATGGGTGGCAAGTGCTCATTTTCCAGTGATGTTTTGTCGTTTTTACTTTAAGGGATTTAATGAAAAAGGCGCTTTTTATTCACTGCTAGTCGGTTCACTTGGTAGTCTGATTTTTATTATTTCCAGTAATACGGTTTGGGTTAATATTTTTGGTTTTAGTGAATTGCACCCTTACCGTAGTCCAACCTTATTTATACTGCCATTTAGTTTTTTAATTATTTATTTGTTACGCGAAAAAGAATAACGTATTAATTATGTCTAAATCAAATAAATCGTCCGTTAAGACACCAGCAACACTCTTTTTAGATCGTCTGAAGTTGCCTTATGAGCTATTTGAGTGTCACGGTGAGGTTGAGGGCACTGCTGAGTTTATCGCTGAGTTTTTAAACGTCCCATTACATCAGGTGATTAAGAGTATTGTCTTTGCGGATGAGAAAAGAAAAGGCTATATGGTTTTGCAGCATGGTGATCAAAGTATTGATACCAAGGCACTGAGAAAAGTTATTGATGCGAAGACAGTCAGTCCCGCTGCTTATGAGTTAGCCCATAAGTGGACAGGGTATGAGTTTGGAGGTACTTCACCTTTTGGGATTAAAAGTCGGATCCCCATTTATGCCGAAAGTAGCATTTTTGAGATGGAGAGTCTTTTCATTAATGGTGGTCGGCGAGGTGTAACATTAAAAATTACTCCGATATTATTAACTGAGATTGGGGTCAAAGCAATTGAGGTCAGGAAGTGATTTAATTATGGCCGTTGTTTTTAAGGAGTTGAGGCTTCAAGATTCCTTATCCTTTTTATGGGCTCTAGGGTGAGCTGCATCATAGGCCTTAGCTAAGTGCTGAAAGTCCAGTCGCGTGTAGATTTGTGTGGTGGAGATGTTGCTATGGCCAAGCAGTTCCTGCACTGCTCGTAGATCCTGAGCAGACTGGAGCATATGACTGGCAAAACTATGGCGCATCATATGAGGATGGATAGAGGTATCCGCCCCGGTTTTTAGGGCCATCTCTTTGAGTCGCAACTGCACGGCTCTCGGGGTAATGCGTCGACCACGGACACCTAAAAAAAGTGAGGCTTTATCATTGTCATCGGCTTTTGGCGATAAGCAGGAAGTGCGCACGACAAGCCAGTCGCGAATAGCTTCTGCGGCTTTTTCACCTAAAGGCGCAATGCGAGTTTTATTGCCTTTACCGATAACTTTGAGCTCTTTCTCATTAAGATCAAGCCACCCTTGAGATTCGTAGCTTGCTGTTTTTTGGTAATGACAGTCTAATTGCACTAGTTCGGATAGTCGGATGCCACTGCTGTAGAGCACCTCAAACATCGCCACATCGCATAATTCCTTTGGCGTAGCGCCACTGAGTTGTTGGCTACGATCTAAAAAAGCAGTGGTTTGATCAACTGTCATCGCCTTTGGAAGAGAGCGGGGGATTTTGGGTGTTTTAAGGTGCGTGGCCGGATTGATTTTTAGTCCAACCTCTGCACTTAGCCACTGATAGAAAGAGCGCCATGCAGCCACAATACGAGCTAGAGAGCGTGGACTGTAGTCACGAGCGTGGAGACGAGCGACTGCACTACGTAAGTTCTCATGAGTGAGCTCTTCCGGAGTGCTCTCCGGAAAGAGTTCGAATAATAACTTAAGATCGCGCTGATAGGCTGCGATAGTATGTTGAGAACAACGCCTTTGGCTAAGCATGTACTCCAACCACCTTGTAAGCTGTTCACGCGCTCGGGCTGAGGCCATATTACTTGTCACTTACTAGCGGTAGTAAATGTCCATAGCCTGCAGCAGCCATCTCGGTTTTAGGGATAAACTTTAAGGCTGCGCCATTGATACAATAGCGTAAACCGCCACGGTCTCGTGGGCCGTCTGGGAAGACATGGCCTAAGTGAGAGTCTGAAACGCGACTACGACTTTCGATACGCTGCATATTAAATGAGGTGTCCAGATGCTCAGTGACGACCTCGGGCACGATGGGTTTAGTAAAAGATGGCCAACCACAACCGGCATCGTATTTGTCATCCGAGCTAAATAAGGGCTCACCGCTGACGATATCGACATAAATACCGGGCTCAAATAAACTATCATAGGCGTGGGTATATGCTCTTTCGGTAGCGTCTTGACGTGTGACTTGGTAAGAAACAGGGCTTAGACGCTCGCGTAACTCCTCCTCGGAGGGTACCTGATAGTCTTCAGGGTTAATGACAACCTCGCTACTAGCACCGCTTAGTTCGCTAATGCCTGTGTCTTGCATTGTTTTGGTATTTTCACCATGTTTAATGTTCAATTCGAATTCCTCTTCAGCTAATGGTTTATCAACCAAGTTTAAGTCAACATGGCAATAGCCATTAGGATTTTTAGCTAGATAGTCCTGATGGTACTCTTCTGCATCATCGAAGGCTTGTAGAGCTTCATTTTCTACGACGATGGGCTTTTCCCATTTGCTTTGCTCACGTTCTAAAGCAGCTGTGATCAAGGGAGCATCTGCTGGGTCATTGTAATAAATACCTGAACGGTACTGGGTGCCGCGGTCGTTGCCTTGGCGGTTTAAGGTGGTTGGATCAATGATGCGGAAGAAATGACGCAAAATGGTTTCTAGGGTGATGCGTTCTGGGTCATAGGTGACTTTAACCGTTTCTGCGTGACCTGTATTCATGTAGATTACTTGCTCATAACTCGGGTTACGAGTACGGCCATTAGCATAACCGGAAACTGCATTAATGACACCGGGGATACGCTCAAAATAAGCCTCTACTCCCCAAAAACATCCACCTGCTAAATAAATTTCTTTGCTATTCATAAGATTGGCCTCGTCCTTTTGTTGCTGTGCTGTTGTATTACTAGGTCTATAAAATGTGGGGGCGGCAAGCCTAATATCAAAGTCCTTGTCCGCAAGTACAGCAAGTGCTTGCTCCTTAGTAATATGTCCTTTGATGACACGCTGTAAACGGCCCTGTTCGTCTAATAACGCCCAACTGGGATATACAGAAACACCAATTTCTCGGGTTAAATCGCCTCCATCATTAATGATGACAGGTAGATTGTCAAAATTAACCCCGCGATACCAGGTTCTAAAGTCTTTGGGTTCTTGTTCTTTTAAGTAGCCTGGTGAAGCAACGGTAATGATGTTAGTAGACGCAAAGTCAGGGTCAAGGCGCCAATCACGAGTTTCTTCTAAGGTTGCTAAGCAAAGAGGGCACCAACTTGCCCAAAACTTGACTAAGCTGGGTTGGCCTTTTTGTAGGTGGTCAGAAGCTTTGTTGCCCTGAATATCTTCGAGTTTAGCAAGACGAGGGCCAACATGCTGCTTAGCTCCAAAACTAAAGCTTTGGGCTGTTAAGCTAATGCTGCTTAGTGTGATGAATAATAGACTTAATACAATTCGATATAGTTTGTGCACCATGGCTCTCCATGCATAAGTGCAGCAATACACTTATTAATAATACTTAGGTTCATCCGGATTAGGTCGGGTTTTAAAGCGTCTATGCACCCAATAGTACTGACTCGGGTCACGCAAAACTAGCGCTTCGATCAGTTCGTTTATAGAGCTTGTAGCTTCTTCGACTGTTTTATCACCTGGAAAGTTCTCTAGAGGAGGTAAAACATCGACTTCATAGTGACCGCTTTTTCTGTCCCAATAGCTGTAAATAGGAATGACAGTCGCTCCCCATTTGTCAGCTAAGGCAGCGGTTGTTGGTAAAGTAGCAGCAGGCACCCCAAAAAAAGGCACGAAAATACTACCTTTGCGGCCGAAATCCATATCCGGTAAGTAGTAAACTGGTGTTCCCTGCTTTAAATACCTTAACATGCTGCGGACACCTTCTTTGCGTTCAATCAGGTGAACTGTATTGAAACGTGCTCGACCCTTGCGAATAATGGCGTCAATATCTGGTTGTCGTTGCGCTGTATAGATTGTGGCGCTTTCTTCTAGGACTGTGGTCAGGCGGGAAGCGGCGACATCTAGTGCAACAAAATGAGGGGCTAAAAGAATAATAGGCTCATTATTTTCTAGGGCCTTGGCGATATGATGAAAGTTTTTTAAGTTGACTTGCGCTTCAATCTTGTCTCGGCTGCCATACCAAACAAAGCCCCTATCCACAATACTCTGGCATAGGCTACGTATATGTTGCTTTTGCCACTCAAGACGTTGCTCATCAGAGGCCTCAGGAAAGCTTATCTCCAGATTTTTTTTGACGATAGAAATACGTCGCTTCATAAAAACAGGCGCTATGGAGTTGAGTAAAGCACCCACACGTAAACGATTTTTTAAGGAGAGTTGTCCTAAAAAATTAAATAAACGATCCAGAACTTTGTAGGTAAAAGAATTATTCATGAAGACCTGAAAAGCAAAAACACATTGCAGTTGCTAGAGAGAAACTAGCAGTATACAACAAGGGAGAAAGCAATCTTTTGATTTTTTAGCCTATGTGTTCTATCTGCTGGTCGTTGAAGTGTGTAGAAAGTCAATTTGAGTTTTGTCAAAAACTCTTATATCTAAATGTAATTAAATGTAGTAAATAAGAATGATTCTGATTATAATTAATCTCTTATACATGTATTTTATATATGCTTTTATTGTTGATTTGAGAGGAAGAACAATGGGTTCGCAGCGTTATTCTCACACGAGGCCTAATTATGTCACTAAGACTATTTATAGATCAGTTTGCTCAGCCCTATGGATGATGAGTTTAGGTGCAGCTGGCGCTGCTTTATTTGTACAGTCGGCGATAGCACAGGACAATATAAACTCAAATGAGCCGGTTGCTCTGCCGACGCTAGGTCTGGAAATTAAAGCGGTACGGGGCTTGTCGG
>JAAYRZ010000088.1 GCA_012518515.1 Alcaligenaceae bacterium | reverse complement strand
CAGTTAGGGCAGGCTTTTACTGCTCATGCTCCAGAGCTGCAGAAACAGGGTCTTTCTTTGATTGTTTTAGCTCGTCATCAGCTAGATATCACTCATCAAGACTCAGTTCGCAAAGCCTTCCATAACTATCGCCCTGATGTCGTCATTAATGCGGCAGCCTATACTAATGTTGAGCAAGCAGAAATTGAGCCGGAAAAAGCTTTTGCTATTAATGCGACAGCTGCTGCTTTGCTAGCTGAGGAATGCTCTCTGCAGGGTATTGCGTTAATCCACCTCTCGACGGATTATGTATTTGATGGCCAAAAGGGGGCGCCTTATGCGGTGGAAGATGAGCCTAATCCGATTAATGTTTATGGCCAAAGTAAACTAGCTGGGGAAAAGGCGCTGCGACAAGCAAATCCTGACGTGATTATTGTGCGTACTTCTTGGCTCTACAGTGAATTTGGGGAAAACTTTCAAAGCAAGATTTTACGTGCTGCTAAAGAAAAATTAGCTCAAGGTGAGGCGCTGACACTGGTTAATGATGAGTGGGGCAGCCCAACCTATGCACCGGATTTAGTGGAGTTCTTGTGTGCTTTAAGCGCACAAGTAGAAAGCTGTAGAGGCTGTGTCTTGCATTTTTCTGGAGAGCAAGTGATGAGCCGTTTGGAGTTAGCTGAAATGCTGTTGGCTCAAGCGGTGGAGCGGGGGGAGTTAAAGCAGCTGCCTTTACTAAAGGCGGTAAGCCATCATAGCTATCCGTCTCTAGCTCAGCGACCGAGAAATAGCGCTTTAAAAATAAGTGAATAAAGCGCTATAGCCAGTATTATAGAATTCCTACTTTTGATTATACGGTTAAGGTGCCAAGCCAAGCAGCGGCAACTAGTAACACCCCTGTCAGCATATTGGCTCGGAATAAGGCAAAGCTACGCTCTGGTTTATTTACATCAAAACGTTTGAGTTGCCAAGTGAGATGTGCTGCAATCAAGACCATCAAGACAAAATAGCCCCAACCCATACCCATCGACCAACCACCCCAGAGCCATAAGACCATGGTGGCGATATAAAAGCCGCTGAGCCAGTAGTGACCATTATCACCAAAGCGGATGGCGGCTGACTTAAGACCAAGCTTTAGGTCATCCTTGATATCTGTGTAACCATAAATCGCATCGTAGCCGATTTGCCAAGCAACTGTGCCTAGCCACATGGCCCAAGCCGCTAACGGTATGGTGTTATTGGTATCGGACCAGGCCATCAGCATGCCCCAGTTAAAGGCAGCACCCAGCACGGCTTGTGGCCAATGCGTAAAGCGTTTGCAGAGTGGATAGATAATAACCAAGGGCACCAAGGCGACGGCCATCCAACGACTATAGCTATTAATAAAAAACAGTAAAACAGCAGCTAAGGCAAATTGGGCAAACAAAAAGATGACAGCTTGCTTGAGAGAGATTTGGCCACTGGTCAAGGGACGAAAACGGGTACGCTCGACATGCTTGTCAAAATCCCTGTCCCAGATGTCGTTCATAGTGCAACCGACACTTCGCATTAAAACTGCACCAAGACAGAAGATAATTAAGCGGCCAATGTCAGGAAAGCCACCTGCCGCCTGAAATAAAGCAGCAAGACAGGGTAACACAGTTAGCCAAGTGCCGACCGGCCTATCGATACGTGCCAGTCGAGCATAGGGACGCCAGCTCGCAGGTAGATAACGTTCTACCCAGTCATCGTGGTGAATATCGCTTAAGTCAGGTTGAGTTGTAGATTGTGTCACGTCGCTTTGATTGTCAAAATGTTTTAGTGTAAGGCTCTATTCTAAGCAAATAAGCGGACTACATAAATACCCTTAGGCTTTATTTAACAATAATCCGTTATTATAAATCGTTCTAGCATAGTATTTTAAGTCGTTTAGGAGAGCGTGATGCGAATTTGCTTTGAAAAGGCCGCATTGTTGATTGTTGATGTGCAAGATAGTCTACTTCCTTATGTTCATGAGTCTGAGCAATTTGTCGACAAGGTGCTCTGGCTTTGTAGTTTGGCTGAGCAGTTGGCGCTGCCTACCGTTATCAGTGAGCATTGTGTTGATAAAATAGGTGGGACTAATGCTGAAGTCGTTGAGGCGGTTGAATATGCACAGATTTTTCAGAAACGCAGCTTTTCTGCGGTGCGTGACGGAATTATAAAAAACACCTCATTAAAAGACAAAGAACACATCATTGTTTGTGGGATGGAGTCGCACGTGTGTGTCTTGCAAACTTGTCTTGATTTGATTTCTGAGGGTAAGACTGTTTATTTAGTGCGAGATGCTGTGACGTCTCGTAAGTTAAGCAATATCGAACTAGCAACCGAGCGTCTCAGACAGGCGGGAGCAATTGTAGTGAGTACTGAGATGGTGGGCTTTGAGTTATTAGCCACAGCAGATCACCCAAATTTCTCGATGATTCTGAAGCAATTAATCAAGTAGCTTTTCAGGTGCTAGAGGATATGATTTACAATCTTGCATCTCAGAAAATTAATTGGGTATAAAAAAAGATGAAGCTCCTGATTACCGGTGGCGCTGGTTTTATTGGTTCGGCCTTGGTTCGTTATATTATTGAACAGCAAGAAGATGACATTTTTAATGTGGATAAATTGAGTTATGCCGTGCATCCCTATGCCTTGGCTACGGTCTCCTCAAATCCGCGTTACCAATTTAAAAAACTTGATATTTGTGATGCTGATGCTTTAAGTCGTATTTTTGAAGTGTTTCAGCCGGATGCGGTGCTCCATCTGGCTGCTGAGACGCATGTTGACCGTTCTCTACAGGGTGCTGAGCACTTTATGCTGAGTAACTACATGGGAACCTTTAATTTATTAGAGGTGACACGTCGGTATTGGCAGCAATTAGAGCCAGTAAAGCGCGACCAATTTTGCTTTTTACATGTCAGTACGGATGAGGTGTATGGTGATTTACTACATCCTGACGAGGACCCAACAGCCAGCGAGTTGAGCTTTAGCGAGCGCTCTGTATTAGCGCCGAGTTCGCCTTATTCGGCCAGTAAAGCAAGTTCTGACCACTTGGTGCAAGCGTGGCATCGGAGCTATGGTTTGCCTACCATGATTAGTCGATGTTCTAATAATTACGGTCCTTTTCAGTTTACCGAAAAGCTGATTCCGCATATGGTGCAGTCTGCACTACAAGACCAACCCTTGACGATTTATGGCTCAGGTCAGCAAATGCGTGATTGGCTTTATGTCGATGATCACGTCAAGGCCTTATATGCTTTACTTAAAAAAGGTTCTATCGGCGAGATTTATAATATTGGCGCTAATAATGAGCGCCGTAATATTGATGTCGTGCGGCGGATCTGTCAAATTATGGATGACTTAGTACCACGAAGTAATGGTGAGTCGTATGCGCAGTTAATTCAATATGTTGAGGACAGACCAGGGCACGACGTGCGTTATGCGGTAGATAGTACTAAGCTTAAGCAAGCTACCGGCTGGTCTCCGGAGCAGGATTTTGAACGTGGTTTGGCAAAAACGGTAAGTTGGTTTGTGAGGGATTTGGATGCAGCAACAAAGTACCGCGCTTAGAGGAGTGCAGTTAATTAAGCCCGATGTTCATGAGGATGAGCGGGGCTTTTTAAAAGAGACTTTTAGCCAACAACGCTATCAGCAACTTTTAGGCATCACTGATGAATTTGTGCAGGATAATTTCTCAGCGTCAAAGAAAGGGGTCTTGCGTGGGCTGCATTATCAAAAGAATAGACCTCAGGGTAAGTTAGTGATGGTGACGCAGGGAGTGGTGTTTGATGTGGTTGCAGACATTAACCCTACATCTCCAAGTTATGGGCAGTACGTTGGCATCGAGTTGAGTGCTGAAAATCACTGGCAGCTTTGGGTGCCGCCCGGCTATGCGCACGGTTTTTGCGTGCTTAGTGATACTGCTCAGGTGCTATATAAGTGCACGGATTATTATCAGCCTGATGACCAGGCAGGGGTCATTTGGAATTGTCCTACCTTGGCCATTGATTGGCCGATTAGGGAGCCGTTGCTATCCCCTAAGGATGCCATCTTGCCCCCACTTTGACGTTTGCTATCTAGTTCTTAGAGATCAAGATTGTCTTTAACAAAAACTGGTTTTTCCTGATGATCTTGTGGAAGAATAAGATTTAATACAACAGCAGAAATGCCACCCATACAAATTGGATTTTGAAACAGCAGGGGTAGTTGCTTAAAAATCTCGGGTTCAAAGGCAACACCTAGCCCTAGTCCCACGGAGGTCGCACATAAAATTGCCTCTCGTCGGCGAATACCTGCCGTCACAATTATGCGAATACCTGCAATTGTAATTAAGCCAAACATCAACACCATGGCGCCACCAAGTACTGGGCTCGGGATGGTTGTGAAAAAGCGTCCTACCACTGGAAAGAGTCCAAGAATAATCAGCAGGACAGCAATGTATTTACCAACATGGCGAGAAGCAACGCCAGTCATTTGAATGACACCGTTGTTTTGGGCAAAAGTGGTCAAGGGTAATGAGCCTAAAGCAGTAGCAATTACAGACACTAGGCCATCCGCCATCACACCACCGCGTAATCGTTTATCAAAGGTCTGGCCTTTAATCGGTTGATTAGAAACTAAGGCCGTTGCGGTTAAGTCACCGACTGCCTCAAAGACACTTAACAAGAAAATAGTGCCAGTGATAAAGAAGGCATTCCATTCAAAGGAAAAACCATATTTGAATGGCACGGGAATGGTGACAATCGGGAGGTTGCTTAGCGCTGAGAAATCAACTTTACCCATGAATAGGGCGACGATATAGCCTGTTATCAAGCCGATAGCAATACCACCCATGCGGAGCATTGGGTTTCTGAAGCAGTTAAATACTAAGACAATGACTAAAACTAGGGTCGCTAGTCCAAGGTTTTCCCAAGAGCCAAAGGTGCCGTCTGCTTTGGAAGCAAAGCCACCACCAAAGTCGACAATGCCGACATGGATTAAGCTTAATCCAATCATCATGACGACCACGCCGCTGACTGTTGGCGTAATCACGCGTTTTAAATAAGGTAGAACCCAAGCAGCGCCCATGACCAGAAAAGCACCTACAAAGGAGACGCCTAGCAGAGCCGACAGCATGGCGTCTTCGGAGATACCGTCTTCCTTCATGCTCATCCCCAGACCAATCATTACAGTCACAAAGGAAAAGTTGACGGATTGAATTGAGAGCATGCCTGAGCCAATTAGGCCGAAGCGATTGACTTGGAGATAGGTTCCAACCCCTGATGCTATCATGGCCATTGAGACTAAGTAAGCGGTCATCTCAACAGGTAACTGTAAAGCACCACCGACAATTAGGGCAGGAGTCACCATGGGTACAAAGATTGCGAGAAGATGCGTCATTGCACTTAGTAGTGCACTAAAAAACGGTGGTTTATCTTCAAGTTGATAGACTAAATCTACTTGTTCTTGGGGGAGCTGAGAGGACATGAAGGGTATTCCTTAGAAAATCATGGCTGAAGATTTTATCATAGGCATGAAAAGGCAAGATTATGAAATTGCTCTCTGCTGATTAAAAGAGCAAAATAAGAATCTGTTTAATGTCGGGATGGTGCGGGAGGTCTTGTTAGACTTGTCACTAAAGTGTCAAATACTCTCGTTACACTTATCTTGTTTTTATATTAATAGTAATAAAGTAATAAGTCGATGAAGATAGTTGTTGTTGGTACCGGTTATGTGGGATTGTCTATTGCTACTTTGCTAGCCCAAAAGCATGAGGTGATAGCTTTAGACATTGATGCAGCAAAAGTTGCCTTAATTAATCAAAGAAAAGCGCCGATTGTTGATGCTGAGATCAGTTATTTCTTTGAACATAATAATCTCAATTTGCGTGCAACCACTCAGCCTAAAGAGGCTTATCCGGGTGCTACTTACGTGGTCATTGCAACGCCTACAAATTATGATCCTGAAAGTAATTACTTTAATACGGATTCAGTCGAAGTGGTCGCTAGGGAAGCCTTAAAGCA
This sequence comes from Alcaligenaceae bacterium, assembly GCA_012518515.1. Lineage (GTDB taxonomy): Bacteria > Pseudomonadota > Gammaproteobacteria > Burkholderiales > Burkholderiaceae_B > Oligella. The sequence goes on along the minus strand of JAAYRZ010000088.1, from coordinate 788 downwards.
TGTCCCAGAAGCTACCTTAGTTATCAAATCAACGATTCCCGTTGGTTTTACTGAGTATTTAAAACAGCAGTTAGAGACTGATAATATCCTCTTCTCGCCCGAGTTCTTGAGAGAAGGTAAGGCTTTACACGATAATTTATATCCATCTAGGATTGTGGTCGGTGAGCGCTCTGAGCGAGCACAGTGCTTTGCTGAGTTGTTATGTCAAAGTGCGCTTAAAGAAGATATTCCTGTTTTACTGACTGACAATACAGAAGCTGAGGCGATTAAATTATTTGCTAACACCTATTTAGCAATGCGGGTTGCTTTTTTCAATGAGCTAGATACCTATGCCGCTACTAAAAAACTGGATTCTGAGCAGATTATTAAGGGGGTATGTTTAGACCCACGCATTGGCTCGCACTACAATAATCCTTCCTTTGGTTATGGTGGTTATTGTTTGCCCAAGGATACGCGTCAGCTCCTAGCGAATTACAAAGACGTACCGCAAAACTTGATTCAATCCATTGTGGACTCCAATAGTACGCGTAAACAATTTATTGCTGAAGATATATTGGAGCGTCAGCCCGAAACGGTCGGTATTTATCGCCTCATCATGAAGGCAGGTTCCGATAATTTTAGGGAGTCATCGGTGCAAGGGGTGATGAAACTGCTGCTAGCGCAAGGGATTCGTTTAATTATTTATGAGCCGATTTTGCAGCAAGACACTTTTTATAATTGTGAAGTGATTGGTGACTTACAGGACTTTAAATCACAAGCCGATGTGATTGTGACGAACCGTATGAGTG
>JAAYRZ010000087.1 GCA_012518515.1 Alcaligenaceae bacterium | reverse complement strand
GGATGACCTCCCTGACTTGCCTGCTCAATGATTTGAGGGCTCAACTCCGTCACTAAGTCATCCGTCAAGTAATCTTTAAGCTGCTCAACATCACCTTGATCCCACAGCCCCTGAATACGAACAAACTGCTGCTTAGCGACGTTTAGGAAAGTCATCGTATCAAAACCTTCAGGAACAAACCAAGACGGGTCTAATGGCTGTACTTGCGTACTTTCCTGCTCAGAGCTAGCAAAGGAAGATTGCTGAGATGAAGACTCCGGCGCACGATTAAAAACGCCAGGCGTACGGGTCTGTTGCTGATTATAGTCACTAGCTTGACGATTAGTATAAAAGTCCTGCGCCTGTCCACCCTGTGATCCGAAAGCTCCCTGAGCTGCTGGTTTGGCTTGAGTACCGCGCAAACGACGCACGATAAACATAACACCAAAAATCACGATAGCAATTAAGACTGCACTGGATAAGAACTCTAACAAGGCACCACTTAAGCCCAAGCTTGATAGTAACGCCATAATACCTAAACCTGCGGCGATACCAGCAATTGGCCCAAGGAATCGTGACATGCCCGAGCGTTGAGCCGTTGCACCTGCAGCAGCACCACGATTTGCTGCAGCTGGATTAGCCGCGTTAGGTGTAGCATTTTGAGTTGCTCGAGGTGCTTGTGCTGGGGCACGCTTTTGCATGATATTAGAAGATTGGCGACCGAAGCTTGAGCCACCACCAAAACGACGTGCCTCTGCTTCGTCCATCGTCACACCAAGCATGGTAAAAGTCGAAATGACAATCGTCAGGACGGTTATGAGGCGAGTAAATAGTTTACGCATGTAAATTAACCTTTTTTAAAAATAAAATCTTTTTAAATAGTTTTAGTTGACTGCTGTTAGACAGATCAAAACTATTAAAGTTTTAACCCTTCGTGTAAGGCTACCACGCCTGCTGTCAGATTGTTGTAAGTTACGCGATCAAAACCGACATTTCTCATCATCTCCGCCAAAGTATCCTGATCCGGATGCATGCGAATCGACTCTGCTAAATAGTTATAACTATCAGCGTCGTTAGCTACATACTTACCTAAAACTGGTAAGACATTAAAAGAATATAAATCATAAATGGGCGCTAAGGGTTTGTAAACCTTGGAAAACTCTAATACCAATAAACGACCTCCAGGTCGTAACACTCGGTACATCTCGGCTAGCGCTTCTTCCTTATGAGTCATATTGCGCAGACCAAAAGCGACTGTCACAAGATCAAAATAGTCATCCTCAAAAGGCAGGTACTCGGCATTACAGACCACAGAGGGTACTAAATACCCCTTGTCGAGAAGACGGTCACGACCAACAGCTAACATGGAGCTGTTAATATCCGTATGCCAAACCTCACCACTAGTACCTGCTCGTTTAGCAAAAGCCATAGCCAAGTCACCGGTACCGCTAGCGATATCCAACACCTTCATCCCCTCACGTACCCGTGCCTTACCAATAGTAAAATGCTTCCAGACGCGGTGTAGGCCACCAGACATCAAGTCATTCATGATGTCATACTTACTAGCCACTGAGTGAAAAACCTCGGCCACTCGACCTTGCTTTTCACCCTCACGGACGGTACTGTAGCCAAAATGCGTCTCAGCATCGACTTGAGTCTTAATGCCTGATGAACTGTCCTGATTTAAAGAATCCTCGCTAAACTCTTGATTTGATGAGTTTTCAGGGGATTGTTTTTGTGTTTCCATGGTAATCTTTCCGTACTGTCACAAACATGTCATATTCAATCGTTATGATTGGAATTCGTGCTATTAATGCCTTAAGCATCCACCTACTAGCTAAGTGATAGCAGCTTAAATGTATTAATAAATTTTGTATCGATAATCACGATTAATTAACTTTAACATTTTACTTCATTATGGCGAGTACTATTCTAGTAGTTGAAGATGAACCGGCAATTCAAGAATTGATAGCGGTAAACTTAAGTTTTGCAGGTCACAAGGTGTTGCGTGCAGATGATGCAGAACAAGCCCGAATTCTAATTGATGCTGAGCTTCCTGACCTTATTTTACTTGACTGGATGCTACCAGGTCTCTCTGGTCTCCAGATGGCACGCCAGCTCAGAAACGATGACCGCACCAAAGAAGTCCCCATCATTATGCTAACTGCCAAAGGTGAGGAGTCTGATAAGGTGGAAGGCCTTGAAAGTGGCGCAGATGACTATATTACCAAGCCTTTTTCACCAAAAGAGCTAATGGCTCGTATCAAAGCGGTATTACGTCGCCGTGCACCACAACTCACCGATGATGAGATTGAAATTAACGGCTTACGCCTAGACCCTGTGTCACACCGCGTGACAGGGAATGAGTCAGAAATTTCCTTAGGCCCTACCGAGTTTCGCCTATTACATTTTTTCATGACCCACCCCGACCGAGTTTATACTCGTAATCAGTTATTGGATCAGGTGTGGGGTGATCACGTATTTTTGGAAGAGCGCACGGTTGATGTACATATTCGTCGCCTACGCAAAGCACTTGAAACAACTCAACATGACATCATGGTCGAAACAGTTAGAGGTAGCGGTTACCGTTTTACAGCAAAAGTTAAGTAATTGTTAAGTAGTTTAAGGTACACTACTCTAAAATTACTTAAGCTCCAGGAGCAATGATGCGTTTTAAATCACGGCTTATCCTATTTGTCCTAACAACTGCTATCTGTATCTTATTACAAGTGCATTTCGGGGTAAGCTGGGCGATTTATATTTACGCTTCCTCTATACTTTTTTTTATTCTTCTGGACCGCAGAAAGTTTAAAGAAACGGTCGAATGGTCAACCACACCGACTGAACCACCTCCCCCAAATATTGGTGTATATGAGGATATTGTTCATCCTTTTTATCGTCATATTCGTCAGCAAACTCGTTATATTGAAAATCTAGAAAACACCAGCAATACGATTCTATCGGCTGCCCAAGCACTTCCTTCTGCCGCTATCACTCTGACCCCAGAGTTTCACATTGAATGGGCTAATAAATTAGCAGCTAAAATATTAGGTATCGACGTCAGCAGGGATGTAGGCTTTAATCTCTTTAACATTGTCCGCGATCCGGAATTTTACGAATACGCCCAAAGCGGTGAGTGGAAAGAGCCTCTCATACTAGAATCTCTTCAAGACAATAAAAACCTGGTGCTACGTTTTGAATTAACCCGTCACTCCAGTCGTGGCTTTTTATTGCTCTGTCAGGATATTACACACCTAGAAAAACTACGAACAGCCCAGCAAGACTTTGTCGCCAATGTCTCACACGAATTACGCACGCCCTTAACCGTCCTAATTGGCTTTTTAGAAACGATTAATGAGCTACCAGCTCGCGCTCTGAGCGAAGAGCAGCTCGAACAATACGGGGGCTTAATGCGTGAACAAGCGCATCGCATGCAAGCTATCGTCTCCGACTTACTCACTCTATCAACACTAGAGTCTAGCCAACTAAGTGGCGGAGAACCGCTTAATCTTTACTCTTTAATCAATGTAGCGACCAGACAAGCTGAGACTCTCTCTAATGGACAACACAACTTTAAATACGACATTGACAAAAAGCTCGCTGTTTTTGGCAATCAGACTGAATTACTCTCGGCCATCACCAACTTAGTCACTAATGCTGTACGCTATACACCCGCAGGAGGTACGATTACTGTTCGCTGGATCCACAAAGCAAATCGCGACGAAGCGGTATTCAGCGTACAAGATACTGGACTAGGTATTGCCTCTCAAGATATTCCTCGCCTAACCGAACGTTTTTACCGTGTCGATAAAAGTCGCTCCCGAGCCTCAGGAGGCACTGGTCTGGGCTTAGCCATCACCAAACATATTGTCTTGCGTCATAATGCACAACTTAAAATTGAGAGCGCACTAGATAAAGGCAGCACCTTTAGTATTATTTTTCCTAAAGATGTGATAATCTGAGACGTTATTTCAGAAATCCTTAATACGCTAAAAACTCAACATAATGGCCGTCGATAATTATCTTAAACGCATCCTCACGTCTAAAGTCTATGACGTAGCTTTCAAAACACCTTTAGAAAAAGCAAATATCCTCTCTACTCGCTTAAATAACACGATTTTATTAAAGCGTGAGGATATGCAATCAGTGTTTAGCTTTAAGATACGTGGCGCCTACAACAAAATGGCTAACCTGCCTAAAGCGGCTTTAGAACGTGGCGTAATTGCTGCGTCTGCTGGTAATCATGCCCAAGGAGTTGCTTTCTCTGCACGCAAACTTGGCTGCAGAGCGGTGATTGTGATGCCAACCTCAACCCCTGAAGTTAAAGTGAAGGCTGTCAAGCGCTTCGGCGGTGAAGTGGTTCTGCATGGTGATAGTTATTCTGACGCCTATGCGCACTCAGTTAAACTCCAAGAGCAAGAGGGCTTAACCTTTGTCCACCCGTTTGATGATCCTGATGTCATTGCTGGTCAAGGCACCGTTGCTATGGAAATTCTCCAACAGCACCCAAACCATATTGACGCCATCTTTGTACCGATTGGCGGTGGCGGCTTAATTGCCGGAGTCGCAGCTTATATCAAAGCCCTTAAACCACAAATTAAAGTCATTGGTGTACAAACTGAAGACTCTTGTGCCATGCTTAAAAGTGTGCAGCGCAATCGTCGAGTTAATCTACCCGAAGTCGGTCTCTTTTCTGATGGCACCGCGGTCAAGCAAGTAGGGGCAGAAACCTTTAAGCTAACTAAACTACACGTTGATGATTTTATTACAGTCACCACTGACGAGGTTTGCGCTGCGATCAAGGACGTCTTCCAGGACACTCGCAACGTGCTAGAGCCCTCGGGAGCTTTGTCATTAGCAGGGACTAAGAAGTATATTCAACAACACCAGTCACAAGGCTGTACCTTCGTTGCGATTAATAGCGGCGCCAACATGAACTTTGACCGCTTACGATTTGTCGCTGAACGTGCCGACGTCGGTGAGGCGACAGAAGCACTACTAGCAGTGACTATTCCAGAAGAAAGAGGCAGCTTCCGTCACCTCTGCGAGGCTATCGGCGACCGTCAAGTCACTGAATTTAACTATCGTATTTCAACCCGCGAAGAAGCACATATATTCTTAGGGGTTGCCATTCAAGATGCCAGTCAAACCGAGACACTACACCATGCGATTGAAGCAGCAGGCTTTGGTGTACATGATTTAAGTAAAAATAGTTTGGCTAAGACCCATTTACGCTACATGGTGGGCGGCCACTCTCCACTAGCGATTAATGAGCAGCTATTTCGCTTTGAGTTCCCAGAAAAGCCGGGGGCGTTAAGAAACTTCCTTTTTCAGATGAATCCTGATTGGAATATCAGCCTGTTTCACTATCGTAATAATGGTGGTGATTCAGGCCATGTTTTAGTCGGTATTCAAGTACCTGATAGTGATAAAAAACTCTTAAAAGAGTTTCTAGCAACCTTGGGCTATCCTTTCATCGATGAAACAGATAACCCTGGTTACAAGTGGTTCTTGGCTAACCACCAAAGCCTCTAAAACCTCTTTAGAGTCACTACTGAGCTAGTGGCTCTGCTTTTGGCGTCCGATACGCTTTTTCAGCATTCATTTTAGGTGACCAAGGAAGGCCACTATTTTGCCAACCGTTTTGCAAACGAAAACCGGCCTGCTCACCTTCTTTTATCGCACTACCCTGAAAGCCATTAACCACGAAGTAAGCATTCAGACCTGCTTCGCGCAACACATCAGCACTAGGCTCCCCACGTTCACTACCCGAACGACACATAGTCACAACCATCGTATCCTCTGCTAGCCCTCGTTCACGCAACGCATGCTTAATCTCATTAACGAAGTGTGGGTTTTTGTACATACGAAAAACACCCTTTTCCTCATCCATTTGATAGCGATCAACTAGCATAAATGGGATATTTGCATCAACCACATCGGTAGAGCCAACAAACATGGTTTCCACAGGGTCACGAACATCGACAAACAAAATGGCTTCCTGACCTTGAGTCTTTAATTCATAGACCTGCTGTGCACTCAAACCTATTGTCTCGGCTAGCGCAGCTGGCGTAGAAAATAACACGCCTAAGCTAAGCGCTACACCACAAAACACCTTCTTCATCTATCTCTCCCTTTAGATTAGATATTACTAATAATAAGTTATTATATTAGACCAATCTAAACCAAACAACAATAGCAAGCAGCACGACTTACAATGCTTTGGACAGAACTAATGAAAAGTATGTGTATTTGAATAACTCGATAATGCTAGAACTGACAGACGGAGAAGACATTTAAGCCCTCTTTTTCTAATGCCTTAGAACCACCTAAATCGGGTAAATCCACGATGGAGACTGCCTCTACGACATTAGCCCCGAGACGCTGCAATAAGCGACTCGCCGCAAGCATCGTACCGCCAGTGGCAATCAAGTCATCCACTAAAAGCACACGTTGCCCTGGTCGTACAGCATCGGTATGAATCTCTACCGAAGAAACGCCATACTCTAATTCGTAATCCTCAATTAAAGTGTCAAAAGGCAATTTACCCTTTTTACGAACTGGAACAAAGCCCAAGTTCAATTCGTAGGCTAGTACACTGCCCACAATAAAACCACGCGCATCGACACCAGCAACTAAATCAATTCGAGTGCGCATGTAGCGATAAACAAAGATATCAATAAGGGAGCGAAAACAGACTGGGTCCTGAAGGACTGGCGTAATATCCCTAAAAGTGACTCCGGGTTCCGGCCAATCGGGAATATTACGGATCGTGTTAAGAACACGTTGACGAGGGTCTGTGATGGTCATCTCTTGCGAAGCCTTTAAACAATGAAAACACAGCTTTTCATTATAACGACTAAACAATTAAAGCACTGCATTAGTCTCCTTCCTAACGTATAATTTTGCTTATGAATGATAATAAAAGCTTTAACTCGACAGCCATTTTAGCGAGCGGCCAGCAAACGATTTTTGCTGAGGCCGACGCTTTGAACCAGCTCGGCCATCGCCTAGGCTCCGACTTTGTTGAGGCCGCAGAGCTTGTTCTCAACTGCCAAGGACGGGTAATCGTGATGGGTATCGGCAAATCCGGCCACATTGGCCGTAAAATTGCCGCCACCCTTGCCTCTACAGGTAGTCCATCGTTTTTTGTGCATTCAGCAGAAGCACTACATGGTGATCTTGGCATGGTCACAGGCAAAGATATTATTATCGCTATTTCATACTCAGGGCAAAGCCAGGAGCTCTCGACTACCTTGCCTGTTGTTAAAAGACTAGGGACTAAAATCATTGCCATTTCAGGTAATCAACACTCTGATTTAGCCAAGCTCTGTGATGTATACCTAGATGGCTCTATCGAGCGTGAAGCCTGTCCTCTGAATCTGGCACCGACTAATAGCACCACTGTCGCACTAGCTCTTGGTGATGCCTTAGCGATTGCCTGCCTAGAGGCCAGAGAGTTTGGAGCTAGTGACTTCGCCCTGTCGCACCCAGGCGGTGCACTCGGCAGGCGCTTATTAACTCACGTACAGGATGTAATGCGTAGTGGTAGCGCTTTACCCGTTGTCTCACCTGAGCAGTTATTACCCGAAGCATTAGAAATCATGAATACCAAGCACCTTGGTATGACAATAATCACTGATGAGTCTAGCAAACCCATCGGTATTTTTACCGATGGTGATTTACGTCGTTTAATCACTCAACAAGGTGATATACGCAATATAAAAATCAAAGACGTCATGAGTCTAAACCCCAAAACAATTCATTTACGCGCCATGGCGGTTGACGCAGCTACTATTATGGAGCAAAGCAAATTAAGTCAAATCATCGTCGTTGACGATGAGCAACACTTAGCTGGCGCCTTACATATGCATGATTTAATGACCGCAAAAGTCATATAATTATTCGTTATAAAAAGACATAACTATGAGCAATAAAGCTATTTTTCATCCCGCTGAATCCTTAATCCTTTCTAAAGTGCCGGACACCATCAAAGAAAGAGCCAGTCACATTGAATTAGTTATTTTTGATGTAGATGGCGTATTAACTGATGGCGGACTTTACTATACGGCTGATGGCGAAGGACAAAAACGCTTCCATGCCTTAGACGGACATGGCATGAAGATGTTGATCCAAAGCGGTATACAAGTTGCCCTGATGACTGGACGCCAGAGTGAAATCACTAACAGACGTACCGCTGAACTAGGTATCCCTCATCTTATGCAAAACGTACGCAACAAAGGTGAAGCCTTGGTTGAACTTTGTAATTCGCTCTCTGTTGATTTAAATAAAGTAGCTTATGTTGGAGATGATCTGATTGATCTACCAGCCATGCAGAAAGTCGGTCTAGCACTATCTGTACCTAACGCCCCCATTTATATACAACAAGCTGCGCATTGGGTAAGCCAACTTGCGGGCGGTCAAGGCGCAGCACGTGAGCATTGCGATATGATATTGGCTAGCCAAGGCTTACTTGGACCACTACTATCTCGTGAGAGCCCGATTCAGGGTGAGGTTATTCAATAACCCTACTACCTAAACAAGGAACCCTATGAAAGACCGTTTGCCTGCACTGATAGCAATATTGATG
>JAAYRZ010000086.1 GCA_012518515.1 Alcaligenaceae bacterium | reverse complement strand
GCGGAAATTTGAAAGTCTACAAAGGCAACATGCTGTTTACGTAAGGAAGCACCTAGTTCCTCGTGACGAGACTGTAATCCTTGGCTTTCCCCTTTAGTAGAGTAAATTTTTCGATCCAAAAGTAGCCGACTTCCACTTGTTTTATCAGATTCAAATTGACCGTTCATATGTAAAAGAGGGTTTTGTAGGGTATGAAGTTGCCATTGACTTAATGAGTTAAGTGGTTTTAATTGAACTTCGGTTCCTATAGCCATATCGTATATCCAAGCTAAGGGAATATTACCTAAATCTCCATAGCTACCCCGCAATGGATTATGGCTAGCAGTTAAATCTTTGGGGAAGATACTACCGCCGATGTCAGAGTGATTGCCTAAGAAACCTTGTTCATAGACATTTGTGGTTTTCTCATCTTTAAATCGAGTGAGCGGCATAATTTTACGATGTTCATTAAGAGCGATGGCATGAGCAAATGTCGACCAAGCAGGTGAGACGGTGTAATCAAAGTTTTGATTATCCTTTCCTAGGGCACCCAGTTGATGGACTGTATCAAAGAGACCGACAAAGCGTAGATTGACGCAAGCCTTGATTTGTTGCTGACCGGGAGGCAGCCACTTAGCGGTGTATTCAAAATAATCAAAGTTTGTGTATTGATTTATCTTGTTAGCAAAAATACTGGCTAAGGCTGCTCCTCTAGAGAAACCGGATAAATCAATATGGAAGGTATTATCCAGTAAAGGTCCTTTGGAAGTGATTTTTGCCATTTCTTCTATTAATTGCATCCATTGCATATTCAACATATAGGGGGCCATGTTAGCAAAGAGTTTGTCTTCATTTACCGCAGGTATAAATTCTGGCATTTGCCATTCGAGCAGTGAACGAGCGTACATACGCTGTATCATCGATGATTCAGATACTTTATGAGTTTTATCCATTTCTTTGTGGTAGTTCTGAAAGAAATTGTAGGCTTTGTTTTGTGCTTCTTTGGTCCCGATACCTTCCAAGTAATACATCGGACCTTCGTTGTAGAGCTGGCCTAGCTTATAGGCATTGGTCTGTGAGCTGGGTGTGTTGGTCGTGCCATCAAAGACAAACATTAATAAACCGAGCGGATCGACGAATTGGCGAGGGTTTTGATTAGCATAGCCAAAGGTATCATTACTACTAACAGGGCCTAGTGGGTCGGGTTCAAGGTAATGACCTACTTCGGGGTCATAATTGCGATAAAGGTTTTGATGCAGGCCGCTTTCTGCATCATAATATTGACCTGGTAAACGTAGATTAAATTCGATGTGTTCGATGATGGGGTGGCTTTGACCAAAGGTGTCATTATCTGCTAACCATACAGCCTCTTGAGATTCATTAGTTACTAAAAAAGGCTGTCCACTGCCATCACTATGAACAAAGTAGAGCTTGCCGTTAATATCTTCGGAGTAGTCGATGAGGGCGACTGGTAAAATCCCATCATAAATATAGCGACGGGTGATATGTGCTCTTTCTGACCAAGAGCTTGCATAGCCTTTATCGCTCCGTCTGGCTGGTACAAAGGCTTCGGCTACTAGTTGTTGGTTGAGGTAGTAATATTGTGTTTCACCTTCAGGAGTGGTTTTTCTAATACGCTGATTTAAACCGTCATAGGCATAGTTAGCAAGAGTAGCTCCCTCTTTTCTTATTTCCGTTAAAAAGTTTCTTTCATCGTAGACAAGGTTGAGCTGATCCATTTGTTGTATAAAGCCAGACTCATCGCGTTTTATATTTTTAATGATTAAGTCTTTTTGTTGTTCGAGCTCGCTATTTTTAATGGTGCTACTCTTATGTTGACGGGCAAAAGACGCG
>JAAYRZ010000085.1 GCA_012518515.1 Alcaligenaceae bacterium | reverse complement strand
TGGAATTCTTCCCTTCAGGTAATATCCCAACAACAGCAATAGTAGCCCTTCGTGCTATCATTACACATTGATTTTTATAAGATTATTTTTTAACCACTATTTATTGTTTAAGTCGCCATCTGATTAGAGATGGCGATATAAGTAGAGAAATTTATGCTCCCCGAGCTCCAAGAAAAACTAACACAATTAATCCAAGAAATTATTAATAATATTGTTCCTGAAAATCAGGCACAAATTAGACTTGAGCGTCCAAAACAAGCCTCACATGGTGATATTGCTACCAATATTGCCATGCAATTAGCTAAGCCTGCAAAACGCAATCCTCGAGAATTAGCTCAGGAAGTTTGCGATGCCCTGCTAAATCACCCTGAAGCTCAAAAGCTTCTTGCCACTGCTGAAATTGCTGGTCCTGGTTTTATCAACTTCAGACTGAAACCAGAAACATTATGGGCTGTGCTGAATAAAATTGAATCAGAAAAAGAGCAATACGGTCAATCCCGCAGCCGTGCCGGCCAAAAGGTCATGGTCGAATTCGTCTCAGCCAACCCGACTGGCCCACTACACGTAGGTCATGCTCGTCAGGCCGCCTTAGGCGATTGTATTTGTCGTTTATTTACCGCCAATGGAGCCGAAGTACATCGAGAGTTTTACTATAACGACGCCGGTAATCAAATTAATGCCTTGGCTCTTAGCGTTCAAGCCCGTGCTCGCGGTATTGACCCAGATGCTGAAAACTACCCAGCTGATGGTTATCGCGGAGAGTACATCCTTGATATTGCCAATGACTTTGTGGCTAAAAAAACCACCACAGCCGATGGCCAAGAAGTAAGTGCGAGTGGTGATGTAGATAGTCTAGAAGATATCCGTCGCTTTGCAGTTGCTTACCTACGTCGTGAGCAAGACCTTGATTTACAAGCCTTTAACTTACGCTTTGACGAATACTATCTAGAAAGCTCACTTTATACCGAAGGTAAAGTTGAGGAAGCGGTTAAGGTCTTGACTGATAATGGTCACGTCTATGAAAAAGACGGCGCACTATGGCTCAGAACCACCGAGTTAGGCACTGGTGACGATAAAGACCGCGTCATGCGCAAGTCCGATGGTTCTTACACCTACTTTCTGCCAGATGTAGCATATCACCGCAGCAAGTGGGAGCGTGGCTATAAGCAAGCCATTAACGTTCAGGGTAGTGACCACCACGGCACCGTAGCACGTGTACGCGCAGGTTTACAGGGACTAGAAATCGGTATTCCTAAAGACTACCCAGACTACATTTTGCATAAGATGGTTCGTGTTGTACGTGGGGGCGAGGAAGTTAAAATCTCCAAACGTGCCGGTAGCTACGTCACCATGCGTGACTTAATTGACTGGGTTGGTCAGGATGCAGTGCGCTTTTTCTTAATTCAGCGACGCGCTGATACCGAATTCACCTTTGATATTGATTTAGCGCTTTCCAAAAACGAAGAAAACCCTGTTTTCTACGTACAATACGCTCATGCACGCATTTGCAAGTTATTACGTGACAGTGCAGATCTCACACCACGTTTGGCTCAGGCAGATACTAGCCTCCTGACTGCCCCTAGTGAGTTAACCCTATTAAAGCGTTTATCCGAGTTACCTAACTTAGTTGAAATGGCTGCTCGCGAGCTGTCACCACACCACGTGGTATTCTGGCTTATTGATTGCGCAGCAGATTTCCACTCTTGGTACAATGCCGAACGCATCATGGTAGACGATCAGGAATTGAAACTTGCTCGCTTAAGCCTTGCTAATGCAACCCGTCAGGTCATTGCTAATGGTCTAGACTTATTGGGTGTTAGTGCACCCGAGCAAATGTAATTAATCTCAAGTTATTTAAAATTATGGCAGCACCCCGCAAACGTACCGCTAGAAAAACGACCACTTCACGTAGTCGCACACCCGCTAAATCTGGACGCAGTAGCGCCTCTTTTGTAGCAATGGGTATCATTGCGGGGCTAGCTATTGCCATTCTTTTTTATACAATCTTGATCCGTCAAGATGCCAACTTGGCAAAGGATAGCGGCTCACAGTATGTACATACACCAAATCAGCCGCACCTACTTAACCCCTTACCCCCAAGACCTAGTGATGACAGCAGCTCAACACCTGTTGCTCCACCGAAGGTAGTCGAAACACGCCCTGTAGAGCCACAACGAAGCATTGCGGAGTCTACAGCACAAATTGGCACTCAAACGCCCACTACACAGGCGCCGACAACAGCCGCCACACCACCGCCCCCACAAGAAGCGCCAAAACCAAGCACAACACCGCCTAAAGCTACCGAACCTCGCGTCACTCAGCAAACGCCAAGTACGACAACCGCTCCGGCTAAACAGCCTACGCCAAAAATCACAGAAGATGCCATTGGTAATCTGATTGCACAAAATGAAAAAGCAGCTCAAAACCAACCTCGCCCACAAAGCACATCGAAGCAAGACAATCCCGATCATGTGGGTGCGCTACTAAAAACCATGCCAGCGGCCTCTGTTGACACTAAAGTAAAAAATACAAGCAATACGGCAAAAGCCCCTGTAGAGAAAAAGTTAACTCTCAGCTCAGTTCCTAGTTTGCAAAAGCCTTTTTACCTACAAGCAGGTCCGTATAAAGCAGAAACAGAAGCCGATGCCATGCGTGCTCAGTTGCTTTTACTTGGACATAGTACGGCCACAGTACACAAATCTCTGGTGAACAATCAGACCGTTTATCGTGTTCGTACTGGCCCCTACACCACAAGTGCAGAACTCAACAAAGCCCAAAAGAGCATGGGCGATTCCAAGCTTAAATTAAGCCCCATACAGTAAAAAGTCTAGTCGCAGACAAATCAAATGGAACTAATCGCATGGGCAAGAGTCTGTAAGATTGTTAGAACAACACGACTTGCCCCTTAGTAAGGATTTAATAAATAATGAAGAAATTAAGTAATAAGTTTTTAGCTACTGCCCTATTAAGCGCAGCTTTTGTTGCTCCTGCAGCACTAGCTCAACAAGGCCAAACCTACACAACTTATCAGCAACCATTTCCTTCCAGTACTGCTGACAAAGTAGAGGTACTTGAGTTTTTCTCCTACACCTGCGGACATTGTGCAGCGATTGACCCTTTAATTACTGAGTGGGAAAAGACCTTGGGCGAGGATGTTGAGTTACTCCACGTACCAGTAGCTTTTAATGCGTCTATGCAACCTACGCAAAAGTTCTATTACGCAATCCAGGCCTTAGATCGCATGGATTTACATTCAAAATTATTTGATGCCATTCATAAAGAGCGTCAACGTCTATTTAATGAAGATGCCTTAATTGATTGGGCGGTTGAGCAAGGCGTGGATAAAGAGCAAATTACCGCTGCCATGAGTTCTTTTGGGGTTAACTCCAAAGCTAGAAATGCTCGTCAGCTAACAAATGATTACCGCGTTGAAGGCACACCTTCAATTGCCGTTGGTGGTCGTTACCTAACCTCTCCATCAATGACAGGCACCTACGAGGGCAGCATTCAGCAAGCTCAGCAACTACTTGATCAGATCCTAGCTGAAAAGTAAGTCATTAGCCACTTTCCCCTAGAAGGCACTACTTAATCTCAACAAGTAGTGCCTTTTTTAATCATAATTAACTAGCCGCCAAAGGCCCTCTCATAGGCCTGTTGCAAGTCTGCAATTAAGTCATCCACATCCTCTAGACCAATATGTAAGCGTATCAACTGATGCTGCCCCTCACGAATCCCTTCTGAAGTATAAGAGTGATTCCCAAGACCTTCAGGACGAACCCATTGGACTAGGCTCTCAAAACCACCCCAAGAATAACCAATATAAAAAATCTCTAGCGCATCAACAAAAGCTCGTGTTTGCTCACGGCTACCCTTAAATTCCACCGACAACAAACCATTAGAGCCTTTACAATCACGTTGCCACAAAGCATGATGCGGATCACCCTGATAAGCTGGATGATAAATCGCCTGCGTTGCTTCTAGACTGGCGAGAAAATCACATACTTTGAGGGCACTGTCTGCATGTTGTTGCATACGAATCGGCATCGTACGTACACCACGAATGGCTAACCACGCATCATCTGCACTAATAGAGTAACCCAAGGCATATTGATTTTTATCGATGCGCTTAATAAGCTCCTCACCCTTGACAACTACCGCACCTAACATCAAATCCGAGTGACCACCAACATACTTCGTACCAGCAATGATGGACACATCCGCCCCCAAATCCAGTGGCGTATAAATCAAGCCACTGCCCCAGGTATTATCAACGACAAAGATTAACCCATGCTTTTTAGCAATCTCAGCCAAAGCACGAAAATCAAGCATTTCTATCAACAGAGAACCAGGCGATTCAGCGTATAAAATTTTGGTGGCAGGTGTAATCGCCGCTTCTATGGCCTCATAATCATGACCACTCACGTAGCTCGTCGTAATTCCCATACGCTGTAAAACCGTACTATCCATGGAACGCACCGGACCATAGACATTATCCGTGCTGACCATATGATCACCCTGACTCAGCAAAGACAATAAGACCATGCTAATCGCTGCAACACCAGAAGACGCTAAAAAGCAGCGCTCGCCATTTTC
>JAAYRZ010000084.1 GCA_012518515.1 Alcaligenaceae bacterium | reverse complement strand
TAGCCTTCGCTGCTGCTACCGCTATTGCGATTCAAGCGCCGATTAATTCGAGACTGGGCCAAGCCCTGATGGGACAACCTCTCATGGCCGCATTAATCTCCTTCTCTATCGGCACGGTTACGCTTTTTATTCTTTGTTTATTCCGAGCGGACTTTAATAACCTAGGCCCGACATTATTGCAGCAACCTTTATGGAAACTCACCGGTGGTGTCTTAGGTGCCCTAGTTGTTTTTTGCAGTGCTTTATTGCCACTAAAAATTGGTTTAGGCAACTTTTTATTTACGGTTGTTGTCACACAAATCATCGTTGCACTCATCATTGATCATTTTGGTCTTATCGGCATGCCGACTAAGTCAATTGATCTTTGGCGCTTTCTTGGTGCACTAGTAATGTTATGTGGTTTATTTATATTTTTCTTTGGTGGAAAAATTGCTAAGCAACTGCTTAATTAAGATTAAACAGTTACCTTTTTTAATGCATTGAGGCGGGCTTGATAGACCGCCTCTTTTATTTTTTGAGTTTCTGCGCCACATGCCTTGGCAATGGCTCCCGCATCAACGCTTCTAATAGCCTCAAAAAAAACTTGCCATTGCTGAATTTGTGAAGAGATTTTCTTTGCATTTTCCCCCTTCACCTCCAACAAAATAGCATAGCACCGGAGTAACTCCTCAAAGCGCTCTCCCTTACGCATAGCATCCGTTGCAAGAATCGCATCTAAGGCCGCTTCTGGATAAACATGCAAATTCAGCAAAGGCTCGGTCGCCATAGACTGATGCCATTGCACTAATAACAAAGCAGCATCCTGACATAAGTGCGGCACCCTCAATGCCTGACTAAAGCCTTTAATATCTGCTACCTGATAAAACACCAAAGCATATCTAAAGGCTAAGCTAAGCTCTTTATTAACCGCTAAGGGCAATGCGGACGCAGCTTCATCAGTCCAGCTAAAACCAGGTAAAACACGTCCTATGGCACCGATCTCAACTAAAAACTCAAAACTTCTGACAGGTTCTTCCTGCATCAAGGCACGAGAAAGCTCTTGCCAAACACGCTCGGCCACAAGATGATCTACCTCACCATTAGCAACCATCTCTTTGCAATAATCGAGCGTCTCAGGCGCCACTGTAAAATCACTGAAACGAGATAAAAACCGTGCTAAGCGCAGTATACGTACTGGATCTTCAACAAAAGCATCGCTGACATGACGAAAAAGCTTTAAACGTAAATCCTTTAAGCCCCCAAAAGGATCTGCTAATAAGGGTTCTACGCCTTCTGTCAACGCATCATCGAGCTCACCACTCATCAGAAGCTGACGAAGCTTCTCAGCGCCCAACTCTGTTACTTTCTTCTCAAGAAACTCTTGGCCTTCTTTTCTCAGTGCCATGGCATTAACACTAAGATCACGACGTAATAAATCCTGCTCTAACGTAACATCAGTACCCGTATAAAAAGTAAAACCCTGATAACCTCGACCTGACTTACGCTCAGTACGTGCCAAGGCGTACTCTTCCTTAGTCCGTGGGTGTAAAAACACTGGAAAATCCCCCCCTACAGGGGTATAGCCATTAGCCACCATTTGCTCAGGCGTAGCACCCACCACCACCCAGTCATAATCACCCGCGGGCAAACCTAGCAGGAGGTCACGCACAGCACCTCCTACAGCATAAATGACGACTCCATCCATCGTATTATTAAGATCTGAACCCTTGCTCATCGACTAATAAACTCCACTCTAAGGGTAAATAGTCCCCAGACGCTGAGTCAGCGAGGCAGGCCTACCGTTATTAAACTTAATGTCATACCAGACCGCGTTTGACATCACATGCTTCACATACAATCGAGTTTCAGTAAAGGGGATCGTCTCGGCAAATATAGCACCTTCAACCGGTTGCGATAAGCTATTACGCCAGCGGATGGCACGATTAGGACCGGCATTATAGCCAGCTGTGGCTAAGACCTCCGAGCCATTTTGCTTATCTAAAATATCCTTTAAATAAGTCGTTCCAAAAAGCATATTCGTATCTAAGTCATTAATCATGGAACGGTTATAATTTTGAACCCCTAACTTACGTGCCACTAATTCGGCTGTTCCTGGCATTAACTGCATCAACCCAGACGCTCCGACATTGGAACGGGCAATCGGTACAAAGCGTGACTCCTGACGGATTAATCCATATACCCATGCTGGTGAAACACCTGTACGCTTAGCCTGTGCCGTAACACGACCATCAAATGGCGCTACAAAGCGCTGATTAAACTTCAGCGTATCTTGCGTCAAAAGTGAGGTATTAATCGTACGATCATAAAAACCAATCTGCTTAGCCCACTCAGCAGCGGCTAATAGCTGCCTATCGTTAAGACCACGAATCGCATGATTCCACTCAACCACCGCATACTCACGAGCGCCAATGCCCACTAAAGCAACCGCATTTTGCAAACCACTATTACGCTTAATTTGTGCTAGCTCAGCTGTAGTAACTGGAGCCGCCTGCTCTGGCCAAGTAATTTTTTGACCTAAGGCCTCTCGAGCCAGTTGTCCATAAAAATCATAGTGACCTAAAAGGCTACGATATCCCTGTTCAGCTGCTGTTGTTTGCCCCAAAGCAGACTGTGCACGTGAATGCCAATACACCCAAGCAGTTTCTTTTTGTTGTGCAGGATTCATCATCTCAATGGTTTCTTTGACGCGCTGCCAATTAACTGTTGGTTGGCGCAATGCCGCACGCACACGCCATGCTGCGTTATAGTCGCTCAAAGCAACGTCTTCTGATAATTGATACCAACGGTCCGAACGATCTTCCAAGTTTAGTACCGAAACAAGCCCAAACTGTGCATAAGCCCACTGCTTATCTTTTTCGCCTAAAAGCTTAGTATTATTGAGTATCTGTATCCCTTCCTCACGATCCTGACGAGCTAGGCGACTAAAAGCTAATGCTCGTAACTCAGCATCAAGCTCAGAGGTCGCCTTGCCAGATTGCTTACTAATCCAAGCACGCGGATCCCTGATAATTTCATCATACTGCGCTAATTGCGCCGATGAAAACACCATGGCAGCGTAGCGTCTAGCAACATTTCTACTATCATATTCCACCGCATCTCTTAATCCAGGCTGTAATTGATCAAAGCTCAATCTATTTTGATGATTGAGTGTATCTAGCATGGCCCAACAAGAATCCCCTGGCCTAAACGCAGCTAAGGCATCTCTAATCCCAACTCGATGACCTGTAACAGCCTGACTTTGAATCAAGGCACACTGAGCTTGAGTCAAATTAACGTTAACAGGCCCTAATGCAACTGCTGTACGATGGTCACCTAAGGCTGCCGCCTTGATAATCCACTCAGCCTTTAAACGTTCGGCCATATAGGTGTTAGGATTAGAATCAATGAACTGCTTGAGAGCCGTACTATTTAAGGGTGAAGTACGACTGGCCTGATTGATATGATTACGTAAAAACCAATACTCGGGATAGGCTCCAATTTCATGGTCTGCTTTTGCCGCATCAGCAAAACCTAATACCCTATCCCACTGACGGCCCTGCATCGCTTCATAGGCACTTTCAACAGCAGCCCTAGCAGAACGATTAACTGGCTTAAGATCTCGCTCAGGAACACGTGAGCGGAACTGATGATTTGCAGACTCCTGCTCACTCACCTCAATACTTTCATCACTCGCCGATTGAGAGTTTGCCTGTGAACTACAGCCACTGGCTACAAATAAAGCTGAGGCTAAAACTCCCCCTAGCAGTGTATACTTCCAATAAGGTGATGATGATTTATTCAACATGGTCGCTCCACTAATTTTCTGACTACTCGATCACTATACTTACTCGTCTATGCAGCAGAATAACACAAACTTATATAAATCCATAAGAAGCAAATTGTTAGAGAGACGCATGCAGCTAAGCACAGCTGAACATCAGATGCGTTCTAAGGCCCTCAGTGAACATTTTTTGGGTTGGTTCAAAAGTCTCGAAGAAGAAATTCAACAAGATGAATCCTTCGAAAACTTAAAGCTACTCCCTGCTAGGCATAAAATCCGCCGCCAAGGCCTTGTGATCGCTGCTTTTTGGCCTTATCGTAATGAACCCGACATCCGTAAACTTCTAAAAGAACTACATGCCATGGGTCACGAAATTGTGTTGCCCAAAGTGATACAAAAAGAAGCACCACTGGAATTCTTTTATTGGGATCCGGGTGCTCCAATGGTCGAGGGTCATTACGGCATCCTCGAACCAGAGCCTAAAGAAATAGCCGCACTACCAGATATCGTGCTACTTCCCATGCTCGGCTATGGAGAAGACGGTGAGCGTCTTGGCTATGGTGGTGGTTACTACGATCGCACCATAGCCAAATGGGAAGAACAAGAGCATGAGCCCATACTCCTCGGCACACTCTGGTCTGATGCGCGTTTACCAGCCAGCTATGCCTGCCTACCTCACGACAAACCGGTTGATGGCATTGTCACAGAAAGAGGGGTGATATTTTTCTAAGTTGAGTAGCATATAACCATAACCTCGAACAAAAAATTCAGTTCGAGTTTTACATAAAATCCAAGTAGTATTAAGCTAGTAAATATCACCATACTTTAGAAGGAATTTTTTAACTATGAAACTATATTATTTGCCAGGTTCTTGCTCCTTAGTCCCCCATACCGCCTTATACTGGACAGGTGCTGAGCATGAGGCCTTTGAGACACCACGAGATTATTTAAAGTCACCAGAATATTTAGTCAAAAACCCAAATGGCTCAGTTCCTACACTAGAAGATGGTGACTTTACTATCGTGCAAAATATCGGCATTTTGACTTATCTTGATAGCAAGTTTCCTGAAGCCGAGCTTTTTGGCGCTAAAGACAATCTCCAGCAGCGTGCCCAAGCTTATCGCTGGCTAGCTTATGCTAACTCCGATCTACACAAACAATTTCCACCCTTTTTTAGTGTTCCTGGTTACATAGATGGAGACGAAGAATTACACCAACGCGTTAAGGATAGTGCAGCAAAAGGGATAATTAACACCCTCAGTATTGCCGAAGCACACTTAAAAGATCGAGAGTATTTAATTGATCAAATTTGTATCGCTGATATTTACTTATTCGCTGTTTTACGCTGGTGCAAGCTAGTGAAGATCTCTACAGACTCACTACCTAATTTAGAGGCATATTATCATCGAGTAGCGGCCTTCGAGCCTCTGCAAAAAGCCATGCTTCGTGAAGATATCAAAGCTTAAGTTTCCTGAACGATAAGCTTCAAAAGCACATATGGCAGCGCTGCTGAAATAACATCAAGCGCTGCCAAATTTTAACGGTATTAAATTATGTCCAGTACAGCTTGGCAACTGCTTATTTGCTTTTTTGTCTTTGTATTCCCTGTTGCCGGCATCGCCCAGCATAGCGACTTTACGGTAAGTTGGTTATCTCCAATGGCTTTAAGCATTTTAGGTGGTATTTTATGGCTGGTATTTATCGTTTACTTAGCTTGGATATATGTTATTAGCCCTTGGCTATATAGCAAGACGGCTAAGCAACTTAATCTTCATGGTACAGCTGTTAGCGCAAAGATCGTTAAGGTGCTACCTGAAGCAACGGCAACTGACTCGATAGGCAAAAAAATCCTCTTAACTTTTAAAAATTTATCAGGAACAGAAGTAACAATAGCTTTTATTCAGTCCCGTTGTCGGGCAACTAGTGAAATACTCCAAGAAGGCCAATCACTAACCCTTTATTTAAATAATCAACTTAAGACACCATTACTTTATTCACCCACATTAAAACAGCCATCCATGACGGAGCGACGTGGTTTTTATCTACTTATTTTTACTGTATTGTATTGTCTAGTAACGGCGGGAATATGGTTCTTTACTTTACAGCATCAAGAAACCATGGGCCTAGGCCACCCGTGGATTATCTCACCGTTGATAGCAATTATATTCTTCCGAAAGTTAACACTTTATTTTAATTACGACGCTGTGCTGCTTAAGCCCGAAGTAACGCAATTAATATTAGTCGGTAAATCAACACAAGCAACAGTGCTCCAAGCGAAAGAGACAGGGATGTTACAAGGCGATCATCCTGAAGTTAAATTTACCATGCAATTTACTGACGATAAGGGGCAAACTCATACCGTGCAAAAGGTCCACGCTCTAAATGAAGCAGAATTGTATAAAGCAAAAGAAACTACACGCGAGATGATTTATTTGCCAGAAAATCCTCAAGTTGCTGTTTTTGCAGACAAGTTAGATCTCTAAAAAACTTAATCCACAATGCAAAAAGCCCACAACAATCAGATTTAGTCTGATTGTTGTGGGCTTTTTTAATATTGAATCACCCCTTAGTGGTGCGATCTAATATCTTTGTAACGCTGTAACGCAACCACTTGCGCTTGCAATAAAGCTAACTCTGCTTCAATTGCAGCTGCTTCTTGTGGTGTAGCTGCATTCTTCAAGGTTTCTTGAGCCTTTTTACGAGACTCTTCAGCCTTGGCCGCATCTAACTCTTCTAGACGGACAGCAACGTCAGCTAAAACAGTAACGGCATAAGGCTGCACTTCCAGGATACCACCGGCTACAAAAACAACCTCTTGAGAATTGTCTTCTTTAGTGATTCTTACTGTACCTGGACGAATACGGGTAATCAAAGGGGTGTGCCCAGGCAATACACCTAGTTCACCCGATTCACCCGGTAGCACGACCATCTTGACCGTGCCCGAGTACAATGACTTTTCCGCACTCACTACATCGAGTTTCAGAACTGCCATGACAACTCCTTATTTAAG
The DNA here is from genome assembly GCA_012518515.1 of Alcaligenaceae bacterium. GTDB lineage: Bacteria > Pseudomonadota > Gammaproteobacteria > Burkholderiales > Burkholderiaceae_B > Oligella. Next base: position 4,560 of record JAAYRZ010000084.1, on the reverse strand, counting down.
GGTTTTGGCTTTTTCAAAAGCTTCGTCAATAGTACCAACCATGTAGAATGCTTGCTCAGGTAAAGCATCACACTCACCCTCAACAATCATCTTAAAGCCACGGATAGTTTCAGATAAAGATACATACTTACCTGGAGAACCGGTAAAGACCTCAGCTACGTGGAACGGCTGTGACAAGAAGCGTTGAATCTTACGAGCACGAGCAACTGTCTGCTTATCTTCTGGAGACAACTCATCCATACCTAAAATAGCAATAATGTCACGCAACTCTTTATAACGCTGCAAAGTATGCTGAACAGCCTGAGCTACATTGTAGTGCTCTTCACCAACGACCTGTGGGTCTAACTGACGGCTAGTAGAGTCTAATGGGTCAACAGCAGGATAAATACCTAATGAAGCAATATCACGAGACAATACAACGGTAGAGTCCAAGTGTTGGAACGTAGTTGCTGGCGACGGGTCAGTCAAGTCATCCGCAGGAACATATACGGCTTGAATTGAAGTAATAGAACCTGTCTTAGTTGAAGCAATACGCTCTTGAAGTACACCCATCTCTTCAGCTAGCGTCGGCTGATAACCAACTGCTGAAGGCATACGACCTAGAAGTGCCGATACCTCGGTACCTGCTAAGGTGTAGCGGTAGATGTTATCTACGAAAAATAGGATGTCACGACCTTCATCACGGAAACGCTCAGCCATGGTAAGACCGGTAAGCGCAACACGTAAACGGTTACCAGGAGGTTCGTTCATCTGACCGAACACCATCGCAACTTTATCAAGTACGTTAGACTCTTCCATCTCGTGGTAGAAGTCATTACCCTCACGAGTACGCTCACCAACACCTGCAAACACAGATAAACCAGAGTGCTGCTTAGCGATGTTATTAATTAGTTCCATCATGTTGACGGTTTTACCAACACCAGCACCACCGAACAGACCAACCTTACCACCCTTAGCGAATGGGCAGATTAAGTCAATCACCTTAATACCAGTTTCTAACAACTCAACTGATAAAGATAACTCATCAAACTTAGGAGCCTCTTGGTGAATTACACGTTTTTCATCGTGTTCAATTGGACCAGCCTCGTCGATTGGACGACCTAAAACGTCCATAATACGACCTAAGGTTCCCTCACCCACCGGCACAGCAATACCGGAGTGAGTGCGATCCACGGCCATACCACGACGCAAACCGTCACTTGAGCCTAAAGCAATAGTACGAACAACACCATCGCCCAATTGCTGCTGTACTTCTAAAGTTAAGCCTGCCTCAACAAACTTATTGCTGCTATCTTCAGCCACCTGTAATGCCTCGTAAATTCGAGGCATATTATCGCGAGAGAACTGAACGTCCACTACCGCGCCGATGCACTGAACAATTGTACCGTTACTCATGTTGTTTCCTTACCTTAATAACGATTGAAGGTTACCACTAAGTTAATCACTCGAAAACGAGGATTAAACTGCAGCGGCACCCCCCACAATTTCTGAAATTTCTGTAGTAATTGCTGCTTGACGTGTTTTATTATAGACAAGTTGCAATTCACCAATAACCTTTTTAGCGTTATCTGATGCTGCCTTCATCGCCACCATACGGGCAGACTGCTCAGAAGCCATATTTTCTGCGACTAATTGATATACTACGCTTTCAATATAACGTTGTAACAAATCATCAATGACGCTATTCACATCAGGCTCAAAAATATAATCCCAACCGTGAGTAGATAAACCGGTATCAACTTCCTCTTCTTCATCAGAAAGTGAAGTGACATAAGGGTCCTCTAAATCAGACGGTAAGGGTAATAAGCGTATAAAAGATGGCTCTTGCTTCATCGTATTTACGAAAACTGTCGTAGCAACGTAAATTGCGTCGATCTTGCCTTCTTTAAAGTCATCAAACTGAACTTTAAGAGCACCAATTAGTGTTTCCATATTTGGAATATCACCTAATTGAGTTTCTTGCGATACGATGTTAGTACCTAAGCGAGTTAAAAATGATAAACCCTTGGTACCTAAAGCAGTAGCTTGAACGCCGATATTTTGAGACTTGAATTCTTGAATACGATTTAGGACTAAACGCGTGATATTGGTATTTAAACCACCACAGAGACCCTTATCGGTTGTAATCAACACCAGACCAACGTTTTTTACCTCTTTTCTTTCTTCGAGGTAAGGATTAGAATAATCCGACGTTGTCAACATCAAGTGTCTGGCGATATCACGTACTTTTTGCGCATATGGACGACCAGAACGCATACGCTCTTGAGCTTTACGCATCTTAGAGGCAGCGACCATCTCCATGGCTTTTGTAATTTTGCTCGTATTTTGTACGCTCAAAATCTTAGTACGGATTTCTTTAATTCCAGCCATATTAAATTCCTATTAGAGTTAGACTTCAGTCAGATCCTTAACAGATCTGACTGTGTGCTAAATCAGCTTATTAGGCGAAGGTCTTTTTGAAAGCAACAATAACGTCTTTCAATAAAGCTTCGTCTTCTTTAGACAATTCTTTTGTTGTCTCAATGCGATCAATTAGATCTGCATTTTTAGCTTTCAAGCTATCTTTTAGAGCCTTTTCAAATGGTAGAATTCTTGAAACTTCTACATCATCCAAGTAGCCGTTGTTAATAGCATATAGTGAAACTGCCATCTCCCAAACTTTTAGGGGAGCATATTGTGGCTGCTTCAAGAGCTCAACAACTCGCTCACCGCGCTCTAACTGACGACGAGTCGCTTCATCAAGGTCTGAAGCAAACTGCGCAAAAGCAGCTAACTCACGATACTGAGCCAAGTCGGTACGAATACCACCTGAAAGCTTCTTGATAACTTTAGTCTGAGCAGCACCACCAACGCGTGATACAGAAATACCTGCATCAATCGCAGGACGTACACCAGCGTTAAACAAATCAGTTTCTAGGAAAATCTGACCATCGGTAATCGAAATTACGTTCGTAGGTACGAAAGCAGAAACGTCACCAGCTTGTGTCTCAATAATAGGTAGAGCAGTTAATGAACCTGTTTTACCCTTGACCTCACCGTTAGTGAATTTTTCTACGTAATCAGCGTTTACACGAGCTGCGCGCTCTAGTAAGCGAGAGTGTAAGTAGAATACATCACCTGGATATGCTTCACGACCAGGTGGGCGGCGTAGCAAGAGTGACACCTGACGGTAAGCCCATGCTTGCTTAGTCAAGTCATCATAAACAATTAGCGCATCCTGACCACGGTCACGGAAATATTCACCCATAGTACAACCGGCATAAGGAGCCAAGTACTGCATGGCGGCAGAGTCAGAAGCATTAGCAGCAACAACAATTGTATACTCTAAAGCACCTGCTTCTTCTAGTCTACGAACAATGTTACTTACAGTAGATGCTTTTTGACCAACAGCTACGTAAACACAAATTACGTCTTGGCCCTTTTGATTAATAATTGCATCTACAGCAACCGCGGTTTTACCAACTTGGCGGTCACCAATAATTAATTCACGCTGACCACGACCGATTGGCACCATTGAGTCAACCGCTTTAGCACCTGTTTGTAAAGGCTCTGATACTGATTGACGTGCAATAACACCCGGAGCCACTTTCTCAATAACGTCCGTTTGAGTAGTGTTAATCGGGCCTTTACCATCGATTGGGTTACCTAGTGTGTCAACTACACGGCCGCACAATTCTGGGCCAACAGGCACTTCTAGAATACGACCGGTTGTTTTAACCAGATCTCCTTCAGAAACACCGGTGTAATCACCTAAAATCACAGCACCAACTGAGTCACGCTCAAGGTTTAACGCCAAACCAAAAACATTGTTGGGAAATTCGAGCATTTCGCCCTGCATCACATCGGATAAACCATGGATGCGAGTAATACCGTCGGTTACGGATACAACCGTACCCTGAGTACGTACATCAGCAGAAGTACCTAAGCCCTCAATACGGCTTTTTAGTAATTCGCTGATCTCTGACGGATTGAGTTGCATAATCAGACTCCTGAAATCCTATAATTATGGTGCTTATTCAGCAACCAACTTATCGTGCAAACGAGTAATTTGAGCTTGCACAGAAGTATCTAAAACTTGATCACCCACGATCACTCGTACCCCACCAATTAAGGCTGGATCAACCTTCACCTCGGGTTCTAGAGATACGCTAAATTTCTTTTCAAGACTTTTAACCAAGTCATCAACTTGTTCTTGAGATAATTCGAAAGCGCTCGTAATTTGGGCGATCGCCTTGCCTTCATGCTTATTTTTAAGTTGTTCAAACTGCTCTGCAATCTCTGGTAATACTAACCAACGATCATTATCAACGACCAATTGAACAAAGTTCTTTACATCAGCAGGCATATCAGGCAATACGGTATCAAAAACAGTCACACTGTTCGCCTTGGTAATCTTAGGATCAGATAAGATCTTTTTTACCTCAGGTGCAGAGACCACCTCTGATAATTGTTTTACAGCCTTAGCCCAAGTCTCTAATCCGACTTGACTGTCCTTAGCTGCTGCGAAAGCAGCTGCTGCATAAGGACGGGCAATAGTTGAAAGTTCAGCCATAGCAATCC
>JAAYRZ010000083.1 GCA_012518515.1 Alcaligenaceae bacterium | reverse complement strand
TCTTCGAATTAGAAATGAAGCATATTTTCGAAGGTAACTGGGTCTATTTGGCACATGAAAGCCAAATTCCTGAGATAAACGACTACTTCACTACCTATATCGGTCGTCAGCCAGTTGTTATTACCCGCAGTAAAGACAATGAGCTAAACGCTATCATTAATGCCTGCGCGCACCGTGGTGCTACGCTCTGTCGTCGCAAGCGTGGTAATCGCGGTAGCTTCACCTGCCCTTTCCATGGCTGGACTTTTAACAACAAAGGTAAGTTACTTAAGGTTAAGGATGAAAAGACGACAGAGTATCCGGTCCAATTTAATACCGAAGGCTCTCACGACCTAACTAAAGTCGCTCGTTTTGAAAATTACAAAGGTTTCTTATTCGGCAGCTTAAACCCAGATGTTCTTCCATTAGAAGAGTATTTAGGCGAAACCAAAGCCATTATTGACCAGATCGTTGAGCAGTCTCCTGAGGGTATCGAAGTTCTAAGTGGTAACTCTAGCTACATTTATGATGGTAACTGGAAACTACAGATGGAAAACGGTGCTGACGGTTACCACGTGAGTAGTGTTCACTGGAACTACTTAGCCACGATGGGACGTCGCCATGAAGAAGGTACCAAAGCAGTTGACGCTTCAGGTTGGAGTAAGAGTGTAAACGGTGTTTATGGTTTTGAAAATGGCCATATCCTACTTTGGACTAACACCTTAAACCCTGAAGTTCGCCCTGTTTATGATAACCGCGACGAATTAGTTGAGCGCTTAGGTGAAGATAAAGCTGACATGATCGTTAAGCAAACACGTAACTTATGTCTATACCCTAACGTGTACTTAATGGACCAGTTCTCAACTCAGATTCGTGTGACTCGCCCTATTGATGTCAACAAAACCGAAGTAACGATTTACTGCTGGGCTCCTAAAGGCGAAAGCGCTGAGAATCGTGCTATCCGTTTACGTCAATACGAAGACTTCTTTAACGTAACCGGTATGGGTACAGCCGATGACCTTGAAGAATTCCGCGCATGTCAAGAAGGTTACGGTGCTGCTTCTAGCGCGCCTTGGAACGACTTGAGTCGTGGTGCTCCTTTATGGATTAAAGGTCCTGATGAAAACGCCAAAAAACTCGGTATCAATCCTTTACTAAGCGGTGAGCGCAGTGAAGATGAGGGTTTATTTGTATGTCAGCATGACTACTGGCTAAGTGCAATGAAAGACGCTTTAGCTAAAGAAAAAGAGCAGCTAGCAGAAGCTAAATCGGCTAATAACGTAGCTTAAGGAGAATACACCATGGATTACATTTCTATTCAACAATTCTTGTATCGCGAAGCTCGTTACTTAGATGACCGAGAGTGGGAACAGTGGCTAACTTGCTATTCCGAAGATGCTGAGTACTGGATGCCTTGCTGGAATGACGACGATGAATTAACTAAAGACCCGCAATCTGAGGTGTCTTTGATTTACTACCCAAACCGTAACGGTCTTGAGGATCGTATTTTCCGTATTCAGACAGAGCGTTCTAGTGCTTCCACACCAGAGCCACGTACATCTCATAGCGTGCACAATCTGGAAATTCTAGAAACAAGAGAAAATGAAGTTGACGTCCGTTACAACTTCCACACTCTGAATTTCCGTTACCGCGTAACAGACCATTATTTCGGCACAATTTTTGCCACTATCACCAAAGAAGGTGATGAGCTAAAAATCAGCAAAAAGAAAGTTGTTCTGAAAAATGACTACATCAGACAAGTGATTGATATTTATCACGTTTAATAATTAGAGATAGTAAATAATGAACTACAGTATCGCTTTAAATTTTGAAGACGGTGTCACTCGTTTCATTGATTGTGGCCCACAAGAAAAAGTCCTAGATGCAGCCTATCGTCAGAGAATTAATCTGCCGATGGACTGCTCCGACGGTGTGTGTGGGACATGTAAGTGTCAAGCCGAGAGCGGTGAGTATGAGCTAATCGATGATTACATCGAAGATGCTCTTACTGATGATGAGGCTGAGCAAGGCTTAGTGTTGACCTGTCAGATGATTCCAAAATCAGACTGCGTAATCTCTGTTCCCGTTGCTTCAAGTATGTGTAAAACCGGTACTGACACGTTCAAAGCAACAGTCACAGAAGTACATCGCTATGATGATGCCGCTTTTGAACTGTATATAGACGCTAAGGAAAACGCACCGAGCTTCTTGCCGGGTCAATATGTCAACATTGTTGTCCCAGGCGGTGAAGAGCATCGCTCTTACTCCTTTAGTTCGGCTCCTGGTAAAAGCATGGGCTTCTTGATTAAGCATGTACCTAATGGCCTCATGAGCACTTGGCTCGACAAGAACGCTAAAGCGGGTGTTGAGTTAGACGTGATTGGACCTCTAGGTACTTTCTATCTACGCCCTGTTAATCGTCCATTGCTATTTTTAGCAGGTGGTACAGGCTTAGCACCATTTTTATCAATGCTAGAAGTGCTTGCTGATCAAGGATGTACGCAGCCAATTCATATGCTTTATGCCGTTACCCGTGACCAGGATTTAGTATTGGTTGATGCATTAGAAGCATTTACAGAGCGTTTGGCTAACTTTAGCTTTACCACGATTGTGGCCGATGAAAATTCGACCCATCCGCAAAAAGGCTATGTTACCCATCATCTAGAGCCGAAAATGCTCCATGATGGCGATGTCGATGTTTACTTATGTGGCCCTCCACCAATGGTAGATGCAGTCAACGATTATATGAAAACAAATAATATGACGCCTGCTAGTTTCCACTACGAGCGTTTTATTCCTAGCGTCTAAAGCTTTTTCTTTCTTAATTAGTTATTAACTTGAGTTTGCCTTACTGCCCTTTTTGTGGACGTAGGGCAAACTCAATCACAAAGGATAAAAATGACTCGACTACGTTTTGAAGACAAAGTTGTGTTGGTAACTGGAGCCGCTCAAGGGATTGGACGTCGAGTTGCTGAACGTCTAATAGAAGAAGGTGCAAAACTTGTTTTAGTTGATCGTTCCGAATTAGTTCATGAATTAAAGCAGGAACGAGTTATCACCTTAACTGCCGATTTAGAACAATACGAAGGTGCCCAAGCAGCTGCCCAAGCAGCGGTAGAGCATTTTGGTCGTATTGATGTATTAATCAATAACGTGGGCGGTACCATCTGGACCAGACCCTTTGAACATTACGAGCCTGCACAAATTGAAAAAGAAGTACAGCGCTCACTCTTCCCTACCCTCTGGTGTTGTCGTGCAGTCTTGCCAACCATGGTAGAGCAACAGCAAGGAGTTATCGTTAACGTATCTTCAATTGCTACACGCAGCGTTAATCGTGTGCCCTATGGTGCAGCCAAAGGCGGTGTTAATGCACTGACTGCCTGCTTAGCATTTGAAACAGCTGAAAAAGGTATCCGTGTTAATGCGGTTGCACCAGGTGGTACAGAAGCCCCTCAGCGCAAAATCCCACGTAACAATGAAACCCCAAATGCTGAAGAAGAAAAATGGTATCAGCAGATT
>JAAYRZ010000005.1 GCA_012518515.1 Alcaligenaceae bacterium | reverse complement strand
TCTAGGGTTTTTACCGATTACAAAACAACCCCAAACAGTTATATAAAACAACCATCAGACACAAAAGGTTGCACCTTTTTTATTATCCGGTTGCAACCCTTCTTGAGGAAAGCAGATGAGCTCAACTACTTTAGGTGTGAAAGTCGATCCTGTTTTAAGGGAACGCATTCGTAACGCTGCCGAACGCATCGGTCGTACACAACATTGGTTTATCAAACAATCAATTTACTCTATGCTGGAGGAAATTGAAGCTGGACGTTTACCTCTCTCACTGCAGCACGCATTAGCAGCAGAGGCTACAAGCTTGGCAGAGCTAGAAGAAGCTGGCCTCAGCCCAATCAACCAGGAAACAGTACAACCTTTTCTAGATTTTGCTCAACAAATTGCGGCTCAATCTGTATTACGCTCTGCAATTACGGGTGCCTATCGTCGCTCAGAAATCGAATGCATTCCTATGTTGCTAGAATTAGCTGATCCAGGCGCACAAAAACAAGCTATCCAGAGCACTGCTCGAACCCTTGTCGAAGCCATACGCAACAAGAAACTGACCGGCGGTGTCGATGGTCTAATTCATGAGTACTCACTTTCCAGCCAAGAAGGCGTGGCTTTAATGTGTTTGGCAGAGGCCTTACTTAGAATCCCAGATAAAGAAAGCCGTGACTCGTTGATCCGCGACAAAATCAGTAAGGGAGACTGGCAGTCTCATCTTTCTTCAGGCTCTTTATTTGTAAATGCAGCCACTTGGGGACTCATGATCACCGGCAAGCTCGTCTCTACCAATAGTGAAAAAGGACTTTCTTCTGCTTTATCCCGTATCCTCAGTAAAGGTGGGGAGCCTCTAGTGCGTCAAGGTGTCGATCGTGCCATGCGCCTCATGGGAGAACACTTTGTATGTGGACAAACCATCAGCAATGCACTGGCCAATAGTCGTAAATGGATTAATAAAGGCTTTAACTATTCCTATGACATGCTCGGCGAAGCGGCTATGACGGATGCCGATGCACTTAAATACTACGCATCCTACGAACAAGCCATTCATGCCATCGGTAAAAGCTCGACTGGTCTAGGCATTTACGAAGGTCCTGGCATTTCAATTAAGCTATCAGCTTTGCATGCACGCTACTCTCGGGCTCAATATGACACGGTCATGAATGAACTCTACCCTCGTGTACGTGATTTGACCCTACTCGCACATCAGTACGATATCGGTATTAACATTGATGCCGAAGAGGCTGATCGTCTAGAGATTTCTCTCGATTTATTAGAGCGTTTGTGCCATGAACCAGCTTTAGCTTCATGGAATGGTATCGGTTTTGTCATCCAAGCATACCAAAAACGTTCTCCCTATGTGATTGACTATGTCACGGATCTGGCTAGACGCACAAAACGTCGAATCATGGTTCGTCTTGTCAAAGGTGCTTACTGGGACACTGAAATTAAACGCGCACAAACTGACGGTCTAGAAGGCTATCCAGTATATACCCGTAAAGTTCATACCGATGTATGCTACTTGGCCTGCGCTCGCAAACTACTCGATGAGCCGGAATATGTCTTCCCTCAATTTGCCACTCATAATGCACATACAGTTGCAGCTATTTATCATATGGCTGGTACCAACTACTATAAAGGCCAATACGAATTTCAATGCCTGCACGGGATGGGTGAGCCCCTCTATGAAGAAGTGGTGGGTGCGACAACAGCCAACAAATTAAATCGCTCTTGCCGTATTTATGCTCCCGTCGGTACTCACGAAACCTTACTGGCCTATTTAGTACGTCGTCTTCTGGAGAATGGCGCCAACTCCTCTTTCGTCAATCAGATCACCAACAAAAACACCACGATAGATGAGTTAATTGCTGATCCTATTGAGCAGTCTCGTACGATTGAACCGCTAGGTTCACCTCACCCCTTAATCCCAGAGCCTCGTAATTTATACATTAGTCAAGGTGAAAATCGTCTTAACTCTCAAGGCTTAGATTTATCTAATGAGCACCGCCTAGCCTCTCTGTCTGCCGGTTTATTAGCCAGCACCACGAAGGAACGACTAGCCATTCCTGCAACCTTTGAAGAAGGTAAGGACACCACACAATGGTCAGACGCAGCTCATGAGCGCTTGATAGATATTTTAAACCCTGCAGATCATCGTGATAAAGTCGGTGCAGCTATTTTTAGTAATCAAGAAGAGGTAAATGAAGCCCTTAATCGGGCAGAACACGCCGCACCCATCTGGGCCGTTACGCCCCCACTTGAACGTGCTAATTGTTTAATCAGGGCTGCTGACTTACTAGAATCACAAACTCCTGATTTTATCGCCTTAGCGGTCAGAGAAGCCGGAAAAAGCTACGCCAACGCAGTCGCCGAATTACGTGAAGCGGTAGACTTTTTACGCTACTATGCCCGTCAGGTCGCAGAAACCTACCAAATCGACAGTCATCCGCCACTAGGACCCATTGTCTGTATTAGTCCATGGAACTTCCCATTAGCCATTTTCCTTGGACAAGTCAGCGCTGCTCTTGCTGCTGGTAATGTTGTTTTAGCTAAGCCGGCAGAGCAAACACCATTAATTGCCTATTACGCCATTGAAGCGTTACATCAGGCAGGCATTCCCAAAGACGTAGTACAACTACTCCCAGGTGAAGGTGACGTGGGTGCCACACTCGTAGCGGATAAACGTGTACAGGGCGTCATGTTCACTGGTTCTACTCAGGTTGCTGGGCTCATTGCCGAAAATCTGTCTCAACGCTTGAATGCAGCTGGCCAACCCATTCCACTAATTGCAGAAACCGGTGGTTTAAACGCCATGATCGTAGACTCTTCGGCATTAGCGGAACAAGTGACTGCTGATGTGATTAACTCTGCCTTTGACTCAGCGGGTCAGCGCTGCTCTGCATTACGTATTTTATGCGTACAAGAAGATGTGGCGGATACCATTATCACCATGCTAAAAGGCGCCATGCATGAGTTACGCCTTGGCAACCCCGATCAATTACATACTGATGTAGGTCCTGTAATTGATGCAGAAGCACAGCAAAATATCGCTGATTACATTGAAGAAATGCGCAGCAAAGGTTTTAAAGTTGAACAACTTGCTATCCCTAAAACAACGAAAGTAGGTACCTTTATCCCGCCAACTGTTATCGAGGTAAACCAAGCAAGTGATGTAAGTCGTGAAATCTTTGGCCCAGTATTACACATCTTGCGTTATCAACACAGCAATTTAAGCAACTTGATCGATGAGATCAATGCTAACGGCTACGGCCTGACTTTCGGCATTCACTCCCGCATTGATGAGCGCATTGATAAGCTGAGCACTCAAATCAAAGCCGGTAACGTCTATGTCAATCGTAATATCGTCGGCGCAGTCGTTGGCTCTCAGCCCTTTGGCGGTCAAGGCCTTTCCGGAACTGGCCCTAAAGCCGGTGGTCCCTTATATCTACTACGTTTAGTACAAAACGGTCCCGTCGTAACATTTAAGCAAGAGTCACAGGAAGCACCCACCCCTGCAATGA
>JAAYRZ010000082.1 GCA_012518515.1 Alcaligenaceae bacterium | reverse complement strand
GCCTCTAAATCACCAAGCAAGACGATAGCCTTCGGTCGATATTGCTCTACCATAGGTAGGCAATGCTCGAAGCCGCCGTGCAAGTCGCCGAAAAATAACACTTGATGTTTCATATGTGCAAATAATAACTTATTGTATTCTTTGATTATAACGTATCTTTAGAACTCAAATTGAGCAGTCAGCTTCTCCTTCCTAGGACAAACCATGAGTTATCGTTTTTTCCCTTTGAATCATGGCTATAACCTCATTAAAATCAGAGAGTCACTTGATTACTTAAGCAAGACAAAATCACCTAAAAATATAAAAAGCTAAACTACTCTCTCTACAGGAGGAGATTTTCATGAAGCAATTACTTCAATCAAGCAGTCCTAAAAAACTCGCTTTAGTCAGCACCTTGGCACTCAGCATGGCCTTGGCTTCTGGTGCTTGGGCACGTGAAGCTAACATCAAACTGAGCGCCCCCACCAGTAGCGTTGCTACCCATAATTACGATTATGAGATGAATGTCTTCCATCCGGTCGAAGCGACCAATGGCATGGTGGCCACAGAGCAAAACCTAGCTAGCCAAATCGGTCTAGAGATTCTGAAAAATGGCGGTAATGCGGTTGATGCGGCCGTAGCCATTGGCTTCTCACTCGCCGTCAGTCTGCCCAACGCTGGTAATATCGGCGGAGGTGGCTTTATGCTGGTACACGATGCTGAGAGCAATCAAACCATTGCACTGGACTTCCGTGAAAAAGCCCCTGCTGCCGCTTCTGAAACCATGTATCAGGATGAAGACGGTGAAATTATTCCCCGCAAATCATGGTACACCCACCAAGCCATTGGTGTACCCGGTACCGTAGCTGGCCTGACTAAAGCACTTGAACAATGGGGCTCACTACCCTTGGCCGAGGTCATGAAACCAGCAATTGAACTCGCTGAACAAGGCTACGCTGTGACTCCAACCATGGCCAAGCTACTTCAAGTTGAAAAAGACAACCTAGGTAAATGGCCTACGACTAAAGCCATCTTCTTTAATGGTGATGAGCCTTTAGCCACTGGTGAGACCCTAGTTCAGAAAAATCTGGCCGAAAGCTTGAAGCTAATTGCCCAAGAAGGTGCTGATGCTTTTTACAAAGGAGCTATTGCGGATGAAATTGTCCGTGACCAAGAAGCCCATGACGGTTTAATCACTAAAGAAGACTTGGCTAACTACGAAGCCATCGAACGAGAAGTCGTCCGTGGCGACTATCGTGGCTACGAGGTAGTCTCCATGCCATTACCCAGCTCCGGTGGTATTCATATCGTACAAATGCTTAATGCCCTTGAGCATATGCCTATTAAGGAATCTGGTGTTAATAGTGCCAAGACCATCAGTCTGATGGCAGAGACCATGAAGCGTGCCTATGCCGACCGCTCCGAGTACTTGGGTGATAGTGACTTCATTGATGTTCCAGTACAAGAACTCATCAGTAAAGACTACGCTAAAGCCATTGCCGATGAGGTACTTAAAGGCGAAGTGACTCCGTCACAGGAAATCAAAGCGGGTGACTTGGCTCCCTATGAGAGCGATCAAACGACCCACTACTCGGTAGTCGATAAAGAGGGTAACGCAGTTGCTGTGACCTATACCCTAAACCTGAACTTTGGTAGTGGTATTGTCGCAGGTGAAACCGGTATTCTCATGAATAATGAGATGGATGACTTCTCCTCCAAACCCGGTGTACCTAATGCCTTTGGTCTAATTGGTGGTTCAGCCAATGCCATTGAACCCGGCAAACGCCCCCTTTCCTCCATGACACCGACCATGGTGCTAAAAGATGGTAAACCTTGGTTAGTCACCGGTAGTCCGGGCGGTGCTCGCATTATCACGACGGTATTACAGCAAATTGTCAACACCGTAGATTTTGGTATGAATGCGGCAGCAGCAACCAACACACCACGTTTCCATCACCAATGGTTACCTGATGAGTTACGCCTAGAAGTTGGCTTTAGTCCGGACACGATCCAGTTACTGGAAGATGCGGGTTATGAGGTCAGTATCAAACCAAGTATGGGACGTACTCAAACCATTCAGATTATTGACGGTACGATTTATGGTTACTCCGATCCACGTAATCCAGATGGTTCGACCTTAGGGTATTAAGTAGATTCGCTATCAAGCCTTTCCTGAAACTTATGAAAGGCTTGATAGTGTGAAGTTTATTCTGCACAAAATGAATCCGAAAGCATCATCTCTTTAAGATCTTTTATTTTTTTATTAAGTATTAACACTTCCTCATCAAGTGTTTTCTTCCTTTGCTCAACCTCTGTCAGGTTCTTAGCACGTCTAATTTTCTCCCTGAAAGCACGTCTTTCTTCTGGACTTAACCCCGGTAACCACCCCCGTTCTAACTTCAGAGTGACTTCTCTCCTTTCTTCGGCTAAGGCTTTCTCGCTTATTTGTAGCTCATCTAGCTGCAGCGTTAATTGTGGACAAAGCTTCTCTCTTTCTTTGTCTGAAAGTCTAGCTTTAAAAATAAACTCACTGGGCATCAAAGGCAAATACTTCAATATGAACACATCTCCCACGCCATCAGGGATGTCATAACCCGTAAATAAAGGATAGACACGTGGCACATTGCTCCAATAACTAATACTCTTGGTGCTGCCATCGTCTTTTTCGTAACTTGCTTTCATCGAATAGGTTCTGTTATAAGCGACATCTGAAAATAGCGTAGCCTTAGAGAAGGTCACTTCTCCAATTGCCAGTTGTCCATAATAATTAATCACTGGTGCAACCACCCTTGGCGCCAAAACCAAGACAACAATAAGAACACCAACTATCGTTAATAATTCCTTCGCATCTTTAGCCCGCACTAGCTCAAAGCGTCGCAGTAGATAATAAAGAAGAGCTACTAAGGGTAATAGTAGCCACCAACGACTCATAACAAAAATCACTACACTGATTAAAAATTCAACAAATAATCCCACGATTTAGACTCTTAATGGACATCAGAATGAAACAAATCCCTTGAGGACTATTTTAGTTTTTAAATATGACAGCTCTATTGATAAAAAAAGGTCGGTTCCAACATGGGAGACCGACCTTTTTTATATCACTCAATTGCAGAAACTAACTACACATCCAAGTTAGCTGCTAATAAAGCATTTTCTTCAATGAAGGCACGTCGAGGTTCAACCTGATCACCCATCAAGGTGCTGAAAACGATATCTGCCGTGATGGCATCTTCGATTTGAACACGCAATAAACGACGAACCTCAGGGTTCATGGTAGTTTCCCACAACTGCTCGGGGTTCATCTCACCCAGACCCTTATAGCGCTGCTTAGTAACTTGACGATCGGCTTCAGAGTTTAACCATCTGACCGCATCACGGAAATCATCAATGCGCTCTTGGCGACGACGATCGCCCTCACCACGATAAACCACCGCACGCTCACCTACTAAACCACTGAAAGTTTCAGCTGCACGAGTTAATAAGGCGTAATCCTTACTCTCTACAAACTCGGAGTCCAGGACAGTAACGCGGATATTACCATGATGGTTACGGTTAACTAGAACGCGGTATTTATTAAGCTCTGGATCAAACTCAACGCCAAACTTAACTAAATGAGGATGTGCAGGATCAATCAATGCCTCCCCTAAATCCTCAACCGTTTGCTGAGCTGCTGCTTCAGTACTTAAATCAATTTTTACACCCTCAGCAATAGCCGATAAGGTATCCACATCATAGCTACGTGATAAGCGCTCAGTGACTGAATCAACCTCATAATACAAGTCAAACATCTCAGTTAACCCCTCACCATCAATAGGATCAGCCCCCTCAAAAGGAATAATACCAGCATCCTTAAGCGCCACTT
>JAAYRZ010000081.1 GCA_012518515.1 Alcaligenaceae bacterium | reverse complement strand
TAATTTTTGTGGTCAAATGAAGTAAATCATCTCGCTATCTCATAAGAGGTAGCGAGATTTTTTAATCTAGACTATGCGGATCGGCTTTTAGCATCAGGTGAGTTAACTCAGCAGCACTGCTAATTTCAGCCTTTTCCATAATATGTTGGCGATGAATATGAACCGTTTTTTCACTTATACCCAAAGCTTGAGCAATTAATTTGTTTGACTGCCCACGCGCTAGTAAATTAGCGACTTCACGCTCTCTAGGAGAAAGACGTTCAAGTAATTGCTGAGCTTCTTGTTGGCGCTGCAAATTTTCTTTTTCTTGCTGTGCGAAACGTACCGCTGCTGCTACTTCATCTAGTAGCACTTGGTCTTTAAAAGGTTTACTTAAAAAACCATAAGCACCTAACTTCATCGCCTGTACCGTCATTTCAATATCACCATGGCCAGTCAAGAAAATAATCGGTGTAGTCCAACCCAAGTCATTTAACTTTAACTGTAATTCCATCCCACTCATCATCGGCATACGGACATCAAGCAAAATACAGCCTGCTGTCTCTACCGGCTCAGGATAAGTCGCCAGAAAATCAGCTGCAGAGGCAAAGGCCTCGACTTGCCACTCCAAATCTTCTAATAAAAACACCAATGAGCGACGAAACGCATCATCGTCATCAATCACAAATACTAAGTTAATATCAGAATGATTCATAAGAATCCTAAACCTGTTGGGTTGATTAGATAAAAGCTCACGCTTTCATTTTAAACTATTGAATCGGCAAACTTAAGGTAAAAATTGCCCCACTTAAGTGCTTAATCGAAGTACTTGGAGGCAAAACATCAACTTCTAACTTACCGCCATGCGCTTCAGCTATCGTTCGACAAACTGATAACCCCAAGCCAAGACCTTCTTTTTTACTGGTATAAAAAGTCTCAAATAAATTCATCCGCGCTTCTGCTGATAGCCCCTGACCATTATCCTGCACGGTAAGATGAATTTGATTAAGCGACTGCCATAAGATCAAATGAAGCATCGCTGTACTTGTACCCGATTCATTCATCGAATCATGACCATTTTTTAATAAATTAATTAACGCTTGCTGAATTTGTACTGGATCAACCATAAGAAACATAGTCTCTCCTAAGGAATCAAATAGCAAGACCCGTGACGGCAGAGATAACATCCCCGTAAATAACTGCACCGCTTCTTCACAAACCGTCTTTATATTTACCTTTTCAATTTGCATTGGTCGCTTACGGGCGAAGGCTCGAACCCCTTGAATAATACTGGAGGCACGCTCTGTTTGCTCCACAATTTCTGCCGCCGCAAGACGCACATCCTCAGGATTTAATCGATCGTTTTCCAAACGTCGCAAGACACTGCGAGAGTAATTACCAATCGTCGCGAGCGGTTGATTAAGCTCATGAGCCAAGGTACCGGACATTTCCCCTAAAATAGCTAGCTTTGTCTGATGATTAGCTTGTTCCTGCACCTCATTAATTTTATCTTGTAAGGCTTTTTGCTGTTTCAGTGCAAACTCCAACGCTTGAGTTCTTTTACTCACTAGATAACGTACCCGAGCGGTATATAAAACGCCACAACAAAGTACAAAAAGGATTGTCACCAATACTCGCCAATAACGTTTGAAATACCCCCATAAGGTAGGCGATGAGTGACTATAAACTCCGAGCTCCAGCTCCTTAAACAAACCATACAAACTTTGTGTATTGGATAAAACAGACCAGTACATCTCACCGCCACGCGTTTCATAAGGCGGCAACTGTAGGAGACTAAGCATAATATCGCGAGTTTCAACGAGGCGCTCATTATTAATCGCAGCAAAGACCCAACCTGGGTACAACCTAGTCGATACCAGACAAGGGAAATCGATATTTTCTACTGGCTCAATCACACTAAAGGTACTTTCCCAGTCAGGCATAGTTTCAAGCATACAAGCCCTAATCACACCAGTATCAACATCACCTTTAGCCACAGCATCCAGTACATTACTCATCGGAAAGCCGACTTGCCGAAGCTTCATCTGCTCTTCAGGCTCAATATTACGGGTTCTTAATTCACGCAACATCACTTGATAACCACCAAAAGCATCCATACTAACGATAGCCATACTACGCCCCGGTAAATCATCAAAACCTTGGATAGCCTGATTATCACTACGTTTGATTAATACGGAGCCTAGGCTAAGGGCGGAGAGACTATCTGCTGCATAAACCTGCGACAACATATGATTAATACCGTACTCATAGTGCAATAGAGAATAAAGTCCTGGGTTAGTGAGTACATAGTCCACCTGCTCGCTACGTACCATATCGATGATTTCATCAGGTACCGCCGGAATAAACTCAAAGTCATATTGCGGCAAACTCTCTCTTAACCACTGCACGGTTGGCAACCACTCATCTGTCGTAACCTCATCACCCAAATAGCTGAGCGCAGCAATTCTAATTGGTGATATAGATGAAACGAATGAGTCGCCGACAGAGTCAGAGCCATTGATATGGGTTTGGGCCGCAACGACTCCCACCCAAAACAACATCAATAGACTTATTAATATAGACTTAAAATAACTTCCTGCCAACGACTTAACCTCTCCAAGCAAATACCGTTACATGACATGATTGACTACACCGAAAAACTTAAAGTATTGCCTCTACCTCTTTCCACTCACCGGGCTGCAGTTCACCCAAATCCCAAGGACCAACTTGCACCCTAATCAAACGTAGAGTTGGTAAAGAAACCGCTGCCGTCATACGTCTTACCTGCCTATTTTTACCTTCAATAATACTCAACTCAATCCAACTAGTTGGCACGGTTTCACGATGCCGAATCGGCG
>JAAYRZ010000080.1 GCA_012518515.1 Alcaligenaceae bacterium | reverse complement strand
TAGTTGCTATGGTGCTGCTGATTGTGCTCGGTGCGCAGGCAGGTGACCCATGGAAGATCGTAGGTTTTAGTATCTACGGAGTGATGCTGCTTTGTTTGTATCTAGCCTCGACTTTGTATCATAGCTTCCGTGGTCGAGCGAAGGAGATTTGGTGCAAATTTGATCATTGTTCAATCTATTTGTTGATTGCTGGTAGCTATACACCCTTAGCCTTAGTTAGTTTGCGTGGTGCTTGGGGTTGGTCATTATTTGGTGTGGTTTGGGGACTGGCCATCTTCGGAATTGTTCAGGAAATTTGGCTGGCACGCGGTAAACGCATTTTATCGATGGTTCTTTATGTGTTGATGGGATGGTTAGCTGTTATCGCCGTCTTACCATTGATGGATGCTTTGGGTCGTGATGGTTTCTTATGGCTACTAGCGGGTGGCTTAGCCTACAGCATTGGTATTATTTTTTATGTTAATGATACTCGTTGGACTCATGCGCATGGGATCTGGCATTTATTTGTATTAGCTGGGAGTGCGTGCCATTATGTAACGATGGCTTTTTATGTGGCTTGAGTGTTTTTGTAGTTGAGAAGATAGAATTGAAAAGCCCCTTTACCGAAAATCAGTAAAGGGGCTTTAGAATCTTTGGCGGGAACGGAGGGATTCGAACCCTCGATACAGGTTTAAGCCCGTATGCTTCCTTAGCAGGGAAGTGCCTTCAACCTCTCGGCCACGTTCCCAAAGAATTCACTATTATAAAGGGAATAATTTTTTTATGCTACCTTTAGTGACAAAATAAAGATAAATTATTCCTCTTCTGTTGTATCTTCACCTAAATCGAAGGCTTGGTGCAGGGCACGCACTGCTAATTCCATGTATTTATCTTCGATGAGTACTGAGGTCTTGATTTCACTGGTGCTGATCATCTGGATATTAACACCTTCTTTAGATAAGGTACTAAACATCTTACTGGCCACACCAGCGTGTGAGTGCATGCCGATACCGACGATTGATACTTTACACACCTTATCGTCCGTGATGACTTCGCGAGCGTCGATGCTTTTTAAGACCTCATTGTTAATGACTTCGATTGCCTTTTTGTAGCCAGCACGATTGACCGTAAAGGAGAAGTCAG
This sequence comes from Alcaligenaceae bacterium, assembly GCA_012518515.1. Taxonomy (GTDB): domain Bacteria; phylum Pseudomonadota; class Gammaproteobacteria; order Burkholderiales; family Burkholderiaceae_B; genus Oligella. The sequence continues at coordinate 4,256 of JAAYRZ010000080.1, read as the reverse complement.
TGGTGCCGTCAACAGATTGGTTTTGAATGATCATATCGACATCGATATTAGCATCGGCGATGGGGCCAAGAATACCGTAAGCAATGCCCGGACGATCCGGTACGCCAAGGATAGTGATTTTTGCTTCATCGCGGCTAAACGCGATACCAGAAACAACAGCTGCTTCCATTTTTGGATCTTCCTCAATAGTAATTAGGGTGCCTGAAACAATTTCTTCTTCTACAGGGATTTCAGGATCGGTTAATGACGATAAAACGCGTAGGGGTACTTTGTATTTACCAGCAAACTCTACAGCACGAATTTGCAAGACCTTGGAGCCCAGAGAGGCCATCTCCAGCATTTCTTCAAATGAAATGACGCTCATGCGGCGTGCTTCTGGCACAACACGTGGATCCGTCGTATAAACCCCATCTACGTCTGTGAAAATTAGACATTGCTCAGCGTCGATTGCTGCGGCGATAGCGACGGCAGAGGTATCTGAACCACCACGGCCTAGGGTGGTGATATGGCCGTCAGGGTCAATACCTTGGAAGCCAGTAACAATAACGACTTTATTAGCGTCTAAATCTGCTTTGATGCGAGTGCCATCAATGCTCTTAATACGTGCTTTGCTAAAAGAGCTATCAGTTTTTACCGGCACTTGCCAACCGGTATAACTACGGGCGTCAATGCCTTCAGCTTGTAAGGCAATGGCGAGTAGGGCGCTACTAGCCTGTTCGCCAGTGGAGGCTAACATATCAAGTTCGCGAGGGTCTGCGTTATCAGAAAGATCGTTAGCTAAACCTAAGAGGCGGTTAGTCTCACCGGCCATGGCTGAAGGTACTACCACCACTTGATGTCCTGCCTTATGCCACTTAGCGACACGCTTAGCTACATTTTGAATGCGTTCGACTGAGCCCATAGAAGTGCCGCCGAACTTTTGAACGATTAGGGACATTTTTTATTATAAAGAAGGTTAAGGAAATAGTTAATCTTACCTTAAAAGCACGTACTTTAAGGGTTTTTTTGAGGAAAAACGCATAATCTGATGATGTTTTGTCATGCTTTTCTGTCGTTTGTTTATAGGTGTTTTTAATCAAAACCAAATTTTCATATTGGGTAAACCCTAGAAAGTCTTAAAAGTGACGATTATTTAACATTTATAGGAGTATGTTTAGAGGATAATATTTTAATATTAATGACTAGGATAATTATTCTTGGAGACAATGATGCGTATCGGTTTTATCGGTTTGGGCAATATGGGCGGCCCTATGGCTTTAAATTTAGCCAAAGCAGGTCATGAATTAACAGTATTTGATTTATCATCAGAGGCTATTGCTAACCTACAGGGACAGGCGGAGATCACTGTCGTGGCATCACCAGTAGAGGTCGCGGCAGCAGGACAAGATGTGATTGTGACCATGTTACCGGCCGCTGCGCACGTTAAGTCGGTGTATCTGGGGGATGATGGTTCTAGCGGTATTGTGGGCGCAGCTTCTGCGGGGACGGTGATGATTGATTCTTCCACTATTGATCCAGCCAGTGCACGTGAGGTGGCTGCAGCAGCTGAAGCCAAAGGGATCGTTGTACTTGATGCACCAGTCTCAGGTGGTACTGTTGGGGCGCAAAATGCGACATTGACGTTTATGGTGGGTGGCACTGAAGAAGGCTTTGAAAAAGCCAAACCGGTGCTTCAGGCTATGGGTAAAAATATTGTGTATTGTGGTGGTCATGGCAATGGTCAGGTCGCTAAAGTCGCAAATAACATGTTGCTCGGTATCAGCATGATTGGAGTTGCCGAAGCGATGAACTTAGGGGTTAAACTCGGTATGGATCCTAAGACCTTGGCAGGTATTATTAATACTTCATCGGGCCGTTGCTGGAGTTCGGATGTTAATAATCCATGGCCGGGAGTGATTGAAACAGCACCTGCTGGACGAGATTATCAAGGTGGATTCTTTACTGATCTGATGCTTAAGGACATGGGGCTGGCACTAGAAGCCGCAGCACAGAGCGAGAGTGCTGTCCCATTGGGTGAGTTAGCACGTGATTTATACAAGGAATCGAGTGAGGCGGGTAATGGCCGGATGGATTTCTCTTCAATCTTAAAGCATATTCAGACTAAATAAGAGGGACAAATGTTTAATACTACATTAAGCGAAGACCATATCATGATGCGTGATATGGCGCGTGATTTTGCTCAAAATGAAATTGCTCCCAAGGCACTTGAGTGGGAAGAGGCTGCTTGGCTTGGTGATGATGTGATTGAGCAGATGGGGGAGTTAGGTTTTTTAGGCATGACGGTCCCCGAGGAATATGGTGGGAGCTATAGCGATTACGTGGCCTATGCTTTAGTGGTCGAGGAGGTAGCTGCTGCTGATGCGGCGATGGCCACGATGCTGAGTGTGCATAGTTCAGTTGGTTGCGGGACTATTTTAAATAGTGGTAGTGAGGAACAAAAGCGCGAGTGGTTACCTCGTATGTGTAGTGGTGAAATTATTGGTGCCTTCTGTTTGACTGAACCACAAGCTGGTTCTGAAGCGCATAATCTTAAAACTCGTGCAGTCCGTGAAGGGGATAAGTGGATCCTTAACGGCAGTAAGCAGTTTGTGACTAATGGCAAGCGTGCTGGCGTAGCAGCGGTGTTCGCCGTCAGTGATCCGAGTCAAGGCAAGCGTGGTATCAGTGCGTTCATTGTGCCTACCGATAACCCAGGCTATCAGGTGACGCGCGTTGAGGATAAGCTCGGGATTAAGGCTTCCGATACATGTGCGGTCAGCCTGGATAATTGTGAGTTGTCGTCCGATATGTTGTTGGGTGAAGAGGGGCGTGGTTTGTCCATTGCTTTGTCTAATTTGGAAAATGGCCGTATTGGTATTGCGGCACAGGCGGTAGGAATTGCTCGCGCTGCTTTAGAGGCAGCAGTTCAATACGCCAATGAGCGTGAGCAGTTTGGTAAGCCACTGACTCAGCATCCGAGTATTGCTGATAAATTAGCCAATATGGCGACGATGGTTAATGCGGCACGTTTACTGACCTTACATGCAGCGAGCATGAAGTCGCAGGGATTGCCTTGTTTATCAGAGGCATCTCAAGCGAAATTATATGCATCTGAGATTGCAGAAAAGGTGTGTAGTGAGGCGATTCAGATTCATGGTGGCTATGGCTATCTATCTGATTATCTAGTTCAGAAGTACTACCGTGATGCACGTATTACACAGATTTACGAGGGGACTAGTGAGATTCAACGTTTGATTATTGCGCGCGGACTTTAATCAGTGTTCATTATAAAAAATAGCGCTTGTTCGAAAAACAGGCGCTATTTTTAATTGATAAGCTAAGCGTGTTTAAGCGATTTGCTTCTGTAGCTCTTGTTCAAGTCCTGCTTTCAGCTCAGCGGTGATATCCAACTGACGAGCGAGTTCATCAAGATAGCTACGCTCCATAAAGTTAGGCTCATTAATCACTGCAGCACTTAAGGCATAAACCTGAGTAGCGAGGGCAGGAGAGTCTACATATTTGCTCACTTCAGAAGGATCAACCGCACTTTTAAAGAGGCTATTGATCCAAGCTCTTTCTTCAGCGGTAGCCGCTCCTTGAGTTTGTTGCTCAATAAAGGCTTGCTCTTCTTCGTCAACATGGCCGTCGGCACGCGCAGCCAAAATAATGGCAGCAATTAAAGCTCGACTGCTTTGCTCCTGTGCTACATGATCTAATTGATTGATATCTTGACCGCCAGCAGTTTCAGTAAACCAGGGGCCTGCATCAGTAGCATTAACCGCTCCTTGCTGCTGTGTTTGCCAGCGTTGGTACGCACGAAAAGCAACAGTGCCTAAAGCGGCTAAACCGCCTAGTTTTGCCATGTTGCTATTGTTGCGACGACCTAGCAATACTGCTAAAGCGCCGGCGCCCAAGGTAATTTGATCGTTTTTAGATAAAAGCTTGGAATCATCCTGAGCGCCACTAGCAGTGTCTTCACGACCAAAGTTATCTTGAATTTTACCGAGGAGATTACCAGCGATATCGCCTAAACTACCGAGGTTACCCAGGCCTCCCTGTGCGCCTGAGCTTTGGTTAGCGGAGGCTGTGTTACCTCCGAGATTACCTAAAATGCTTTGAAGAATATTAATGGCACTCATGGAGGCTCCTTGTATTAATTAAACGCGACTACGGTATTCCCAAGTGCGTGTATCGATTTCGATTTGGTCACCGATGTTGCAGAAAGCAGGTACGGAGATTTCAAAGTCATCACCAATTCTTGCTGGTTTCATCACTTT
>JAAYRZ010000079.1 GCA_012518515.1 Alcaligenaceae bacterium | reverse complement strand
TAAAAACAAACGCTCTAAGACTCAGAAAGTTGAGACTTCGGCAAAAGAAAGTTAAATTGAGACGCACTAAAAAGGTTTATTAATTATGGAATTTTTTCGTATACGTCGAACCATCCCGTTCATGAATTACTCGCTAATTCTGAACTTGATCAGTCTAGTGGCGTTCTTATTAGCAGTATTCTTTATCGTAACTCGCGGCTTTAATTTATCGATTGAGTTCACCGGCGGTACCATTATGGAGGTTGCTTATGAGCAACCTGCCGACTTGGAAGATGTCCGTTCACAGATTGCTGGTATAGGCTATAGCGATTATCAAGTACAAAACTTTGGTACATCACATGATGTCATGATCCGTTTACCGGTGATTGAAGGCCTCAACACAGCAGAGCAAAGTGAAACCATCATGAGCGCTCTACAGCAGTCCGACAATCCGGTAGAAATGCGCCGTGTCGAATTCGTCGGCCCGCAGGTCGGAAGTGAGCTTTATGCCAACGGCTTAAAGGCGTTCTTCTTTGTTGTACTGGGCATCATGATCTACTTGGGCTTTCGTTTTGAATGGAAATTTGCGATTGCCGGTATTGTTGCAAACTTGCATGACGTCGTGATCATTCTCGGCTTCTTTGCCTTTTTCCAGTGGGAGTTCTCACTACCAGTACTAGCGGGTGTATTAGCCGTACTAGGGTACTCAGTCAACGAATCGGTCGTGATTATGGACCGTATCCGAGAAAACTTCCGCAAGCAACGCAAAGCCAGTGTCCGTGAGGTGATTAATAGCTCCATCACTCAGACCATTTCAAGAACCATTATTACCCACGGCTCGACCCAGATGATGGTTTTATCCATGTTATTCTTTGGTGGCCCAAGTCTGCATTACTTTGCCTTAGCCCTCACTATCGGTATCTGGTTTGGTATTTACTCTTCTATGTTTGTGGCCTCTTCCATTGCTATGTGGCTAGGCATTAAGCGTGAGGATATGATCAAAGCGCCTAAAACTGAAGAAAATACAACAGAATGGGTTGAAGGCTGATTAAAAGCTTGATTTTTAAGACGTATTTTGAGTCTTGAGGCTAAATTTTTAGTAAAATCAGTCCTTATCTTTAATAATAAAAACTCACTAGTAACTTAGCTAGTGAGTTTTTACTTTTACACTTTAGAACTTATACCCCCGGGATCTAAACCCGTTACGGTGATTACAATGCAAGAAACAACAATCAAAAGAGGCGCTACCGGCGCCAGCCAAACAGTAAAAACACTAGAAGAGGCAGCTAATGCTGCCAAAGCCGCACTCGCAGCTGAGCCCACACCAAGTGCTGAAGCACTGGATAAATTGGCAAAACTAAGCCAAAGCGATGGCCCTAAAAAGCTGTATATCAAAACCTTTGGCTGTCAGATGAATGAGTACGACTCAGACAAAATGGTCGATGTACTTCATGCTAAACAAGGCATGGAGCTCACACAAAACCCTGAAGAAGCAGATGTGATTTTATTCAACACCTGTTCTATTCGTGAAAAGGCTCAAGAAAAGGTTTTCTCTGATTTAGGTCGCGCCCGTCTTTTAAAAGAAAAAAATCCTAATTTACTGATCGGCGTGGGCGGCTGTGTAGCTAGCCAAGAAGGAGCGACGATTATCCGTCGCGCCCCTTACGTTGACGTTGTCTTTGGTCCCCAAACGCTGCACCGCTTACCAGACTTAATTAATATGCGTAAGGACACCGGTAAATCACAAGTAGATATCAGCTTCCCTGAAATCGAAAAGTTCGACTCACTACCACCAGCGCGTGTTGACGGCCCCTCAGCTTTTGTCTCTATCATGGAAGGTTGTAGTAAGTATTGCAGTTACTGCGTCGTTCCTTATACGCGCGGCGAAGAAATCTCTCGTCCTTTTGAAGATGTATTAGTTGAAATTGCCGACTTAGCTGACCAAGGCGTTAAAGAAGTTAATTTACTAGGTCAAAACGTCAATGCATATCGTGGTCCCTTAGGTGACAGCGGTGAGTTGGCTGACTTTGCTATGCTTCTCGAGTATGTCCATGAAATTCCTGGTATTGAGCGCATCCGCTATACGACTTCACATCCTAAAGAGATGACTAGCCGCTTAATTGAAGCTCACGGCAAATTACCAAAGCTTGTACCATTCTTACATTTACCAATTCAAACAGGCTCTGACCCAGTTTTAGCCGCCATGAAGCGTGGTTACACCACCCTGGAGTTCAAGTCAGTCGTTCGTCGTTTGTATAAAGCACGTCCAGGCTTAACCCTATCCTCGGACTTTATCGTGGGCTTCCCCGGTGAAACAGAAGAGGATTTTGAGCGAACCATGAAGTTAATCGAAGAGCTTAACTTTGACACATCCTTCTCATTTATTTACTCACGTCGCCCTGGTACACCGGCTGCAGACTTACATGATGACACCCCTTATGAGGTGAAGTTGCGTCGCTTACAACGTCTACAAGCGCAAATCAACAAGCAGGCTAGAGCCATTAGTGAAGCCATGTTAGGTACCGTACAAAAGGTGCTAGTAGAGGGCAGCTCCCGTCGCGATGAAAATGAGCTTAGCGGTCGCACCGAAAATAACCGCATTGTGAACTTTGCTGGCTCTGAGCGTTTAATCGGTCAGATGGTTGATATTCGTATCACTGAGGCCTACACCAACTCCCTCAGAGGTGAGGTAGTAACCACGGAGACTGTAGCTTAATGACTACGACACGCAAACTACCCCAAGTCATTCATCTAGAAGGGGATAATACTCAATTGGCCAACTTGTGCGGGCCTCTAGATGAAAACCTTGAGCAAATCGCTCAAACTTGGGGTGTGCAAATAGGTCGCCATGGCTCACGCATTACAGTTGAAGGTGAAAGTGCCGAAGATGCAATTCACGCCTTAATGGTCTTTCACCGTCGTGCACGCCATGTAGCGCTTACCATTGATGATATTCAACTGGGTATTGTCGAACTCAAGGCTCAGCTTGAAGACCAGGCTAGCGCTACAAAAAGCCACCGTGACAATGTCACTAATACAGCAGAAGCTTTTGAGAATCAGTCAGCTGCTGCTTCTAAAAAACAAACATCAGCACAGCCAAACTATGGTTTTCAAACACCAGCTGAGCAATTAAAGGCCTACAAGGAACTAGCTCAAAAAGCCAATGAAAATGCAATTGAGCTGGACGAAGCACATCCAAACTTTAACTTACGCGTACGCCGCACCAATTTACGTCCGCGAACTCCACGTCAGCGTCAGTACCTAGAGCAAATCCTGACGACTGATATCACCTTCGGAGTAGGCCCAGCAGGTACAGGTAAAACTTGGTTAGCAGTGGCTTGTGCTATCGATGCACTGGAGCGCGATAATGTACAACGCATTATTCTCACTCGCCCGGCCGTCGAAGCAGGCGAACGTCTCGGCTTCTTGCCTGGCGATTTAGCCCAAAAAGTTGATCCCTATCTACGCCCTCTTTACGATGCTTTATATGATTTAATGGGTTTCGAGAAGGTACAAAAGCTGTTTGAAAAGCAAACGATTGAAATTGCTCCGCTCGCTTATATGCGTGGTCGCACCTTAAATCACGCTTTTGTCATTTTAGATGAAGCACAAAACACCACCCCAGAACAGATGAAAATGTTCCTTACTCGAATTGGCTTCGGAAGTAAGGCAGTCATTACAGGCGACCCGTCACAAGTTGACTTGCCCAGAGGTCAATTTAGTGGGTTGATGCATTCACTAAATATTCTCAAAGAGGTAGATGGTATCAACACGACTATTTTTAATAGTAAAGATGTCGTACGCCATCCCTTAGTTGCTCGTATCATCGATGCTTATGATGCCGCGGATAGCGATAGGTAGTTAGAAATGAGCACAACGACTAATACGACCTCCCACTTAGCATCCGATAAGTTTCATTTTATCGTTCAAAATGAAGTAGCTGAAGCTAACATTACTCAACCCATACCTGAGGATGAACTGCGTGAGTTAGCCCTCGCAAGCATCGACTTCGTTTTAAGACACTACCAAGAAGAGTTCGAAGAGGTAGAATTTACCTTACGTATCGTAGATGCTGAAGAAGGTCAAGAACTTAATAGACAGTTCCGTAATAAAGACTACCCCACCAACGTATTAACTTTTGAATATGGCGTAGATGAAACGGCAACCCTTAGAGCGGATATTGTAATTTGTGTAGCGATTGTGCTACAAGAGGCGCAAGAACAAGGTAAAGACTTTATTCAACACTTTAAGCACTTACTTGTACATGGTGTCTTACATGCTCTTGGCTTTGACCACGAAAGCGATGACGAAGCTGATTCAATGGAAGCCCTTGAGATCGAAATCTTGGCTCAATTTGCGATAAAAAACCCTTATCTTTAATCTTTTTTCTGATATTTCACCAAAACTAGGTAAAATATAGAGTATTCTTAACTTTTAAACACACGACGTCAGAGATGTCAACAGAATCAAATCAACCACCCCCTCCAGAAGAAGAACATAGGCCATCAATACTAAAAGGCCTATTAAAGCGCTTTCCTCCTTTTAAGCGATTTTCCAATTATTTAGGCAGTGCCGAACCGGAAGACCGCCAAGAACTACGTGATGTGTTGGAAACAGCTCACGCTAGAGATATATTGGATGATGAGTCATACAGTATCATCGCAGGCACAATGTCATTTGCCGATAAGTCTGCAGATGACATTCAAATCTCTCGCTCAAAAATGGACATGATCAATATTGACTGGCCTATCGAAGAGATTATTGACTTTGTGATTGATACAGCTCATTCCCGCTTCCCAGTCTATGAGGGTGAGCGCGATAATATTATCGGATTACTACTAGCTAAAGATCTATTGCGCATTATTATCCAGCCAGATGTTAATATTAAGCAGCTCTTGAGGCCCGCGCACTTTGTGCCTGAAACCAAGCGTTTAAATCAACTGCTTAAAGAATTTAAGGAAACACGAAGCCATCTCGCCCTAGTAATTGACGAGTATGGCAGCATCACTGGTCTAGTCACTATGGAAGACATTCTCGAAGAGATTGTCGGCGACATTGAAGATGAGTACGATGAAGAAGCCGAGCAGACTATTTTCCCCGAGTCAGATGTCGCTTGGCGAATCCTCGCTTTTACTCCTATTGATGACTTTAATGAAGCTTTAAAGGCACAGATTCCTGAAGATGAGCACGATACGATCGGTGGCTGGCTAGCTTCCGAACTAGATCATATTCCCAAACGTGGGGATAGCTACAAGTACGGCGACCTAAGGTTCTACGTATTGCGTGCTGATGAAAAGCGAGCCCAGTGGCTACACGTACGCCGTAGCCCAATTGCAGTGGAAGTTGAAGCTAAAAAGGAAAACGGCGACAAATAGTAAAAGTAAATGATGAGAAACTCAGATGATTAACTGGATAGTTGCTTTAGTCTTAGGCCTTATACACGCCCTAAGCTTTTACCAGGGTGTTTTACCTTCTTGGTCACATGCCCCTATCCAGATGCTGAGCTTCTCTGCATTATTTTTCTTGGTTTTACGGTCCCGAACATCCGGACAGGCTTTTTTTAGTGCCTATTTATTCGGTATCAGCAGCTTTTGTGCCAGTCTTTACTGGTTATACATCAGTATGCATGTTTACGGCCATATGCCTGCTCCAATGGCAGTTTTGGCCGTCTTTTTATTTTCCTCTTTCTTAGCAATTTATTACGGCTTAGCCGCCCTACTTAGTACTAAGTTTTTACATCTCTTTAGATACCATAACGATTCCCGTAACGCACATAATAGCCGCAGTAAGGGCTATGGTTTCTGGCTTACTCCTTTTATCTGGGCTGCGAGTATTACCTTAGCAGAGTTGGCAAGAGGCTATATTTTTACCGGCTTCCCTTGGAATGCTATCGCTTACAGTTATGTAGACACTGTTTATAGTGCTTGGGCACCGATTGGCGGCATGTACGCGATCGTCTTTGTCGTTAGCTTCAGCAGTGCTTTATTAGCACTAATAGTGCACTCTAAAGCGCTTATCTTAAAAACTCGCTATGCTCTTCAATTCGCTTTAGTCGCATTACTAAGCTGGGGCCTCAGCTTCATCCAATGGTGGCAGCCATACGGTGACCCTATTTCTGTCAGACTGATTCAAAGCAATATCCCAATGGATCAAAAGTTTGATTTACAGCTCGGTATTGAGCAAGTTTATGAGCAGTTTTTACTAGCTCAACTACCAGCATCTGATCCAGCTCGTCCACCATCAGTAATCATTTTCCCCGAGACAACCATACCGGTCTTTCAGCATCAACTTAACTCTCAAGTTTGGTCTGATATCATTGGTATGAGCTCAAAAACCAATGCTACTTTTTTAATTGGCACCCCACTTTACCTACCTGAAGACGGAACAAATTTCCGCATGACTAATAGTGTCATCGCGGTAAACACATTTACCGAAGTGCATGAGATCATTAATGGTCAGGGCTTATCGGTATACAACAAGCGACACCTAGTGCCTTTCGGTGAATTTATACCTTTCGGTTTTAGATGGTTTGTCAATATGATGCAAATCCCTCTAGGAGATTTTGATCAAGGCCGTGACAACCAACAACTTATGAAAATTGAAGACCAATATTTTGGTCCAAATATTTGCTATGAGGATTTATTCGGTGAGGAATTGCTGCCGCAATTATTCCCACGCGGTAATAATGACGCAGGCGCTAGTATTTTATTTAATGTCAGTAACTTAGCTTGGTTTGGCAATACAATCGCATTGAGCCAGCACTTAGAGATTTCTCGGATGCGCTCACTAGAAACGGCGCGCCCCATGATTCGCTCAACCAACACTGGCACTACCGCCGTGATTAACGCTGACGGCAAAACAGTCGCCGCCTTACCGACAGGACAAACTGGCTTTCTAGATGCCTACGTCCAAGGAACACAAGGGCTAACTTGGTATGCCTATGTTGGTAACTTACCCATCTTTATTTTTGCTCTGGTCATTTTAGGTTTAAGCTGGTTTCGTCGTCCGAGCTTAAACGAAGCAAAAAAATAGATCACTGCTCATTTCAACAATCACTCAGACATCACTCACAACATACTCAGCAATCGATAGCGTGACTTATTTGATGTCAAAAAACTACAATTTATAGTAAATAATGACAATAAGGTGACAACACCTTGACAGCATCTTATTTATACCCTATTATTATATTCTTTATGCCACAGACTAAGTAGTAAGTAGTTCTGTTTTGGGGGTATAGCTCAGCTGGGAGAG
>JAAYRZ010000078.1 GCA_012518515.1 Alcaligenaceae bacterium | reverse complement strand
GTCTCATTAAAAATCTCAAATAATGATGGATTAACCACCGTCTGAGTATCACACGATTTTAATTAAAAGTAAGGCGCCAATGAAAGTCTATATGATTCTCGGCATCCTAACGGTAATAATTATTGCTTTTATTAGTTATATCTTGTATTGGGCTGTTTTTAAAGGGCAGTTTGATGATATTGATGAAAAAGGTGATTCTATACTTTTAGATGACGATAGCACCAGTCATTTAGTGACTGTAGAAAAAGATAAACAATCTAATGATTAAGTATTTAATTGTTGAGTATTTGCAATGAATTTAGTTTGCAATAGATCAAATTAAAGTAAAAAAAGCAGTAAAAGCTTCCTGGTTTTAAGGTAATATCTGATGCCTATGATGGGTCTTAGTCAGTATGCGATTAAGTACGAACACAAATTAAGGAGCTTTTGTAGTAAGATAGCAGGTAATTGAAACTAAGTTTTTGTTACATATTATTTAGTTTTTGTCTTATGAACGCTTATTGCGAGAGGTTTGTTCGTAATAAAGTCTGGATGACAGTAATCAGTTTTTGTTTTTAAAAGAGGAAGGTACTATGAGTACTCAAAATGTGATTGGGTCGGAAACCTTTAATTATAAGATAGTCCGACAGTTCTCGATCGCGACAGTTATCTGGGGTGTACTGGGTATGGCGATGGGTGTTTTTATCGCTAGTCAGCTAGTATTCCCGGAGCTGAGCTTTAACGAGTTTTTTGGATATGGTCGTTTACGTCCTGTTCATACAAACTTGGTGATTTTTGGCTTCGGTGGTAGTGCATTGTTTGCAACCTCATATTATGTGGTTCAACGCACCTGTCATACGACATTGTTTGAACCTAAACTAGCTACTTTCACCTTTTGGGGTTGGATGTTTATTTGGGCTGCAGCAGCAGTTTCTTTTTCAATGGGGTATACCTCAACCAAAGAATATGCTGAAACCGAGTGGCTGCTAGATATCCTGATTACTTTGGTATGGGTGGCATATGCAGTGGTCTTCTTCGGTACAATTGCCAAGCGTCGCACTAAGCATATTTATGTAGCTAACTGGTTCTATGGTGGCTATATTATCACCATTGCTATGCTACATATTGTTAATAACCTTGAAGTACCTTGGAGTTTATTCAAGTCATACTCATACTATGCTGGTGTACAAGATGCCATGGCACAGTGGTGGTATGGTCACAACGCTGTTGGTTTCTTTTTAACCACTAGCTTCCTTGGTATGATGTATTACTTTGTGCCTAAACAAGCTGAACGTCCTATTTACTCTTATCGTTTATCAATTGTTCACTTCTGGGCTTTAATTTTTACCTACATGTGGGCTGGCCCTCACCACTTGTTATACACTTCATTGCCTGACTGGACACAGAGTCTTGGTATGCTGTTCTCTTTAATCTTATTAGCACCATCTTGGGGTGGTATGATTAACGGGATCATGACTTTATCCGGCGCATGGCACAAACTCAGAACAGACCCAATCTTGAAGTTCTTGGTTGTTTCTCTATCTTTCTACGGTATGTCGACATTCGAAGGTTCGATGATGGCAATCCGTACGGTTAACTCCTTATCTCACTATACAGAATGGACTGTAGCTCACGTTCACTCCGGTGCCTTAGGTTGGGTTGCCATGATTTCTTTTGGTTCTCTTTATTACATGATTCCTCGCTTATGGGGTCGTGATGGTATGTACAAGAAGTCATTGGTTGAACTGCACTTCTGGTTAGCAACTATTGGTATTGTTTTATACATTGCTTCAATGTGGATTGCCGGTGTGATGGAAGGCTTGATGTGGCGTTCTATTGAAGCTGACGGTACTTTGACTTATAGCTTTGTACAAGCCTTAGCTTCTAAGAAAATCTTATTAATTATGCGTGCTATCGGTGGCGGTTTGTTCTTGACCGGTATCCTGATCATGCTCTTTAACACGCTAGCTACCATTCGTGGTTATGTCGGTGTTAATCCACCAGTGCCGGCGCCTTCTTCTGGTAAGCCAGCGCCTGCAGCAGCTACGCCTGCCAATGCATAATTTAAAGATATAAGGGTTTTTTAAAATGTCTGATGATAAAAAAGTAAAGTTTTTTTCTCATGCAATGCTTGAGAGAAACCTACCAATGTTGATCACGTGTATCTTCATTACGGTAGCTGTTTCGGGTCTTGTACAAATTCTTCCGTTGTTTCACCAGCACTCGACCACTGAGGCTGCACCTGGGGTAAAACCGCACCAACCATTGGAGTTGATTGGTCGCGATATTTACATCAAAGAGGGCTGTGTAGGCTGTCATAGTCAGCAGATACGTCTGTTAAGTTCCGACGTTCAGCGTTATGGTCCTTACTCTGAAGCGGGTGAAACTGTTTATGACTATCCTCACTTATGGGGTTCTCGTCGTATGGGTCCAGATTTGGCTCGTGTCGGTGGCCGCTATTCGGATGAGTGGCATCGTGTTCACTTGCGTAATCCGCGTGACGTTGTTGCTGAGTCTAATATGCCTGCCTATACTTGGTTGCAAAATAAGAGCGTAGAGCATCATGATATTCAGGCTCGTATGCGTGCGCTTAACTGGTTAGGCAACCACCATGATGGTAAACCGATGTATACCGAAGAAGAAATTGCTAATGCACCTGCTCTTCTAGTAGGTAAAACTGAGGAAGATGCTATCGTGGCATACCTTCAAAGTCTGGGTGTCGGTTATATGAATGCTTGGCGTCAGCGTGATACAGTCGCAGCAACTGATGCCGAATAAATAAGAGGGAGCTAAACAAATGTGGGGTACGCTTAACGGCATTGCAACGATATTAGCCATCGTCGTGTTTTTCGGAATAGTTTGGTGGGCTTTTTCTAGCCATCGCCGCAAGGATAACGAGGAAGCGGCTCTACTACCGTTTAGCCTAGAGGACGAAACAAATTTAAGCGCTGATGAACAGCGCAAGGACAAGGATCATGAGTGATTTTGTTAATAGTGGCTGGAGTATTTGGGTTACAGTCATTTCAATCTTAGGGGTAGTTTATGTACTATGGCTTTTATGGACTCAACGTTCTTGGTTAGGTCAAAAAACTGTAGTTACTGAAGACACAGGTCACGAGTGGGATGGTATTAGAGAGTTAAATCACCCATTACCACGTTGGTGGATTGTTATGTACCTTGGTCTAAGTGCCATTGCTGTCGGTATTATGTTTTTATACCCAGCTGTATGGAATGGTTTAAGAGGCTGGAGTGCTGCAGATGAGGTAACTCGTAGTCAAGAACAATTGCGTGAAGCGATTGCACCCGTATATGCACGTTTCGATGGCATGAGTACCGAAGAGATTGCTAAGGATCCGGAAGCTCGTCTTATTGGTGAACGTTTGTTTTTAAATACTTGTGCTCAGTGCCACGGTTCTGATGCTAGAGGTGCTACTGACTTTCCTAACTTGACTGACAATGATTGGTTGGGCGGTGATACACCTGAGTATATTCATAATGTGATCACTAATGGTCGGGTCGGTTTAATGGCGCCTTTAGGAGCTGCTTTAGGCTCAACACCTGGTGAGCAGTTGGAAAATGCTGATGCGATTGCTCATTATGTGCGTTCACTTTCAGGCTTAAGTGCTGATGCAACGCTTATTGCTAAGGGACAGCAGCAGTATGGTGTAGTTTGTGTAGCCTGTCATGGTGTGGATGGTAAGGGTAATCAATTATTAGGTGCCCCTAACTTAACTGACGATATTTGGTTAGGCAGTTCTTCTCACCAGACAATTATTAATACAATCATGCAAGGTCGTACTAATATTATGCCTCCACAAAAAGACTATCTGACACCTGAGCAGATCAACGTCTTAACTGCTTATGTATGGGGTTTGTCTAATATCGAGTAGTTAGTTTATTCGAATTAGGACTATCTATTACAAGAGTAGTTGATATAGTTAACTTGTTTTAGATATATCCATATTGCATTTTCAGCTTACAGCCCAATTGTCCATTCGGAGAGTTGGGCTGTTATAATATATGGATTGTAAATATAGCTTTAAGTGATACATTATGAGTGACGATAAGCAAAATAATTCCTCCGGGCAGCCGCAGGAGGATGCACCTAAGTGGCAACCGCCACAGCCAGAAAACCAGACTGCCAGCAGAAGACCTAAGGCGAAGCCTAAAACAGCAGTGGCTGGACATATTCCTACGAGTTTGGATGGCGATGAAGTCGAATTTGTAGACCTGAGTCAAAAGATTTATATGCGTTCTGTTAAAGGACGTTTTAATAATTGGCGAGTCGCCTTGATTTGGTTTACTCAAATTCTTTTTTACGGCTTACCATGGTTGAATTGGGATGGACGCCAAATTGTCTTATTTGACTTGATTGAGCGCAAGTTCTACTTTTTTGGACTTGTTCTTTGGCCGCAAGATGTATTTTATCTAGCCATAATCTTGATTGTTTCAGCCTATGGGCTTTTCCTGTTTACAGCGATTGCCGGTCGGTTATTCTGTGGTTACGCCTGTCCTCAGACGGTCTATACCGAGATCTTTATGTATATAGAGAAGTGGGTAGAGGGTGACCGGATGCAGCGCATCAGGCTTGATGAAGAGCCAATGAGTGCGCGTAAGTTTAGACTGAAGAGCACTAAGCATATATTGTGGATTCTTGTCGGTTTTTGGACTGGTTTTACATTTGTTGCGTATTTTTCACCAATCCGTGAGTTATTCCCTAGTTTGTTAAAGTTGGACTTGGGTTTCTGGGAGTGGTTTTGGATCTTCCTATATGGCGGTTTTTGTTGGATTGCCGCTGGTTTCTTACGTGAAAACGTCTGCCGTTATATGTGTCCTTATGCACGCTTCCAAAGTGTGATGGTGGATGCAGATACAAAGATTGTGACTTATGATCAAAAGCGTGGTGAGCCACGTGGTAAGCGTTCTAAAAAGGCTAATTTAGAGGAGCTCGGCTTAGGGGACTGTATCGACTGTACTTTATGTGTTCAGGTCTGTCCTACCGGTATTGATATCCGTAATGGCTTGCAGTATATGTGCATTGGCTGTGGCGCCTGTATTGATGCCTGTGATGACGTCATGGATAAGATGGATTATCCTCGTGGGTTAATTCGTTATACATCAGAAAATAGTATGGCCCTAGGTTTGACTAAACAAGAGGAGAGAAAGCGTTTATTTAAACCTCGTACTTTAGTATACTTAACCTTACTGATCATTTTTATTGGTGGGATTATTACCTCTTTAGCAATGCGTAACGAACTACGTTTTGATGTGGTTAGAGATCGTAACTCACTTGGTCGAGAGGTACCTGGCGGCTATTACGAAAACGTATATCGTGTTCTATTAGTTAATATGACTTCTGATCCAAGACAATTTGCTATTGATGCAAAAGCTGAGGGTCTTGATAAACTTGATGTTAATCTTGAAAACTCTGGTTCCAATACAGTGACAGTATCTCCAAGAACTAATCAGTGGATTCCGGTTATCGTGCGCACCCCGGTCGAGGGGAGTGATGTTGGTCGTTATGATATGGAGTTTTATGTCCGCTCTATTGACGAGGGCAAAGAGCTTAAGATTGACAAGTCCAGTAGTTTCTTTGTGCCCAAATAATTAAGGTAGTTGTTATGTCTTCAAAAGCTCTCAACCAATCAAGCTCTGCGGAGCAAGAGCATAGTAAACCATGGTATCGTGAGCCTTGGCCATGGTTGCTGATGGCAGGTCCGGCAATTGTAGTGGTTGCTTGTATTATCACTATTTATCTTGCATTTACTCAACATAGGGATACACCATTAGTTAATCAGCAAAACCGTCAGGGTTTGATGACCACTCGAACAGAGGGTATTGAGTCACGGCAGTTTTTGCCACCGGTTGATCGTCCTATTCCTGAGCATTTGCAGG
This sequence comes from Alcaligenaceae bacterium, assembly GCA_012518515.1. GTDB lineage: Bacteria > Pseudomonadota > Gammaproteobacteria > Burkholderiales > Burkholderiaceae_B > Oligella. Next base: position 3,166 of record JAAYRZ010000078.1, on the reverse strand, counting down.
AACAGCTTAAAAGCAAGGATAAGTAAAAAATATGGCCTTTTAGTAAAACTAAAAGGCCATATTAATTTATAGGGTTTATTTGTTTAATTGTTGCCCTTTTTTACTAAGGACTGTAGGGCTAAACGGTCAAGAATTTTTACTTCGCGTTGCTGTACTTCGATATAACCTTCACGCGCAAAGCGAGATAGAAGACGGCTCACAGTCTCTAGGGTAAGGCCTAGATAAATCCCAATCTCTTCACGAGTCATGCGTAAGACAAACTCAGTGGAAGAATAACCTAGTAGTCCTAAGCGCTCAACCATATTTAAAAGAAAGGCTGCTACGCGTTGATCTGACTTAAGAGACCCTAATGTTAGGGCCATACGGTGCGAACGATTGATTTCATTGCCCATCAAATGGCGTAACTGTGTCTGTAAAGCAGGAATAGACTTAGATAATCGATCCAAGTCATCAAGACGGATCACGCAAACCTCAGTATCCTCCAAGGCAATAGCAGAGGAGGAGTGCTCTTGAGTGGCAATACCGTCTAAGCCTACCAACTCGCCTGGTAATGCAAAGCCGGTGATTTGTATATGACCGTCTTCACTTTCGAGTTGAGTTTTCATGGAACCTGAACGAACACTATAAATTGCGCTAAAGGGCGCACCGGCAAGAAAAAGCGTCTGATTTTTAGGAATACGGATGCGCTCTTTGACAAGTTCGGTGAGTTTTGTAGTCTCTTGTTCGTTCAGGCCTGCGGGCATGCAAAGATGATTACTCATACATTGATTACAATGTACTGAATTATCATCAAGAAGAATAGTTTTAGACATACTCCTACCTATTAGAAAAACTAGTCAACACTAGTTTGATATAAGACATCCCTATTTTAGCAAAATATTAAGTTTTTTGATGTAAATCAAAGATTAGAAATTTTAAATATTCTATAGGATGAGCTTTATCGTCAGTTGATAAAAAGTGGAGTAAGGATAAATTATACAAGTATTTATGATGAAAGTATCCATTCTAGTGCAAAAGCTTTGACCTACCTGTTTAGTACGATTAGTACATATTTGTATAAATTAAACAGCTCACTATTTAGACACAACAAAGACTTGTCCCGCACAGAGGATCATCAATGTGAGTGGTATTTGAGCCGTCTTGATTCCAAGGCCTAGAAGGATTGAGAGGATTACTTGTATCAGCTTGATGTGGGGCTTGTGGTGGTTGGTAGGGTACCTGTTCAGTATTATCTGTGTTGTGATTACTATTTGAGAGACCATTGATATAATTTGAATCGCTACACCAGAGTCCTGCGCAGTTTAAATCAGCGTTAGTTGACTCAATCATACTGCTAACGGCTGCATCACTTTGTGCTATTTGTTCCTGCTTTATTACTTTGCCGCTTGGCTGAGTAGGCCATAATACTGGATGTGATTGCATAGCCATATGCGCAGTTAATTCCAATGGCAAGTAACCTGCCTCAAAATATGTCTGTTTGAGGCGAGAGCTGCTAGAGGGGCTTAGTACTTTCATGAGACTTGTCACACCTGGAACTAATGGTTTGTATGGGTAGACTAAGTTTAGGCTTAAAATATTTGCCTCATAAATACTTTCTTGTGAATGTAAGCCAAGTCCTTTTTCTTGATGTTGTTCAAATTGATAGTTGTTATTTATAGTTGCGAGGCCAGTTGTGTTGGCAATCACTAAATTAGACTGACTAAAATCTTTAAAATGCTCTGGGGTAGGGGAGGTAATACTGATCCTCCATGGCGTCATTGCAGTTTTTTGAGTCACTTGCTGTAGATAGGCCTCACGCCTTGCCTCAATACTTGTATATTGCCCTGCAGGAGAAAATAGTGGTTTAAGTGCGTATTCAAAAGCTTCAACTATTTGTTCAGGCTTGGCATGAGTTACTGTTGCGACCCGTTGTGCTTCGACTAAGGCATAACGGATGTGTTGCTTGTGTATATACCAGCGAGCAGTTTCAGTGGCGCCTAGACCTAATAACAAAATAGGTACAGCAGTTATTAAAAACTCAATAATTGCACTGCCTTGCTGGGTCTTTAAATGAGGTGAGGGGAGTTTAAATTTTTTCATATGTACAGTATGCGTATTTGTAGAAAATTGGACAATACACAAAAATACATATAAAAGAACTGAAAGAAATGAGTAATTAAGCAAGCATAAAAAAACCGAGCCCTGACTCAGAAACTCGGTTTTTTAAACTAGCTAATTAGTGTGTTAATGCTCAGTTGAGCTTTCCTCACTACTCATTTTATCTTTAGGAATAAATAGTTGGGCACATTCGATAGCATCGAAGTGATAAGGCATCCCACAGTAGTCACAGCTCACATCAACTCCGTTGCGCTCTTCAAGAATAGAGTCAATTTCAGCAACACCCAGCATACGTAACATATCAGCAACGCGTTCACGGCTGCAACTGCAATACCATTGGATAGCATGGTCTTCCTCAGTTTTGAGAAGCTGTTCCTCCCAGAATAGGCGGTGAATTAACTCGTCTTCTGAAAGTTCTAGTTGCTCTTCGGATGTTATGGTCTGAATGAAGTGTCCAGATTTTTCCCAGTTTTCTTCAGCCTTATCCTTATCAACCGCTATACCGCCAGTAGCAGGTAAGCGTTGTAGCAAAATGCCTGTTGCTTTATGATCGTCTGCGGCTAAGCGGATATAGGTGTCCAGTTGTTCAGAGTTACGCATATAGTTCTCTAGCACTTCGGCTACGCTATTGCCCTGAAGTGAGACAATGCCTTGGTATGCCTGTTGGCCTTCTTGGCGATCTTTGAGGTCCAGAATTACTACAAAATGACCACTATGATTAGGATTGACTAATTCCTGGAACGTGCTTGTTTCTTTAATCGCAAACTCTTGGCGAAGCTTTACAGTAGCGCGTATACGTAGTTCTGAGTCGCACTCAACAACTAGTAAGGCAATAGGGCCATCGCCTTGAATTTGCAAAACTAGACTACCATCAAATTTTAAATTTGAAGCCAAAAGTACAGAAGCTGCACATAGTTCACCTAGTAGTTTTTCTATTACTTTAGGGTGCTTTTGATGCTCACGTGCATCTGACCAAGTTTGACTTAAATTAGCACTTTGGATACGAATGCTACGGTCTGCAAATAGGTATTTTTTTAATAAATCGCTCATAGGATGTTGGCAAAGTCCG
>JAAYRZ010000077.1 GCA_012518515.1 Alcaligenaceae bacterium | reverse complement strand
TCTTGATAAACACCAAGTATAAGTGCTGGTGTTTTGATTTCTTCAAATGACTTCGCTGCTTGTACTTTAAATTCCATTTTTATATCCTTATTTCCTTATAATTAACTTTACAGTGTTATTCATTATCGCTTAAGAATCTTTATGTCGCTATTCAAACGCTCGGTCGTTGCCGAAATAACTAGTCACGCAGGTGTCGTCATGTCCACTTTGATGGTGGTGTGGTTGAGTGTGCTCTTGGTGAGGTTATTAGGTCAAGCAGCAGAGGGCACCATTGGCTCCGATCTTGTTTTAGGTATTGCTGCTTTTTCGAGCGTTACCGCATTACCTACTATTTTAACAGTTACTTTATTTATTGCAGTCATCGTTACTGTTTCCCGCAGTTATAGGGAAAATGAGATGGTAGTTTGGTTTACTAGCGGTATTTCTCTTATTACCTGGCTTAGACCGGTACTGCGTGTATCGTTACCGATTTGTGCCTTGATTGCCATACTGACTGTACAGGTTTCGCCTTGGGCCTATGCAAAAATCGAGGAGTATCGTCAGCGCTTTGAGCAACGTTCTGATATCTTTAAAATCGCGACTGGTCAGTTTATCGAAACACAAGGTGGTAATCGGGTGTTTTTTATTGAGCCAGATGAGACTCAAAAAAGCGGCTTAGGTGATGTTTTTGTTCGTGTTAATGAGGGTGAGGGTTGGATTAGTACCCTGACCTCAGATCATGCTGATTATCGAGTGGATGAAGAGGGTCGTCGTTTTATCGATCTAGGTCCGGGTACTCGATACGATATGCGCAACGAGTCCACCGAGTTTCGTATGACGCGTTTCGAATCGTTTACTATGCAGATTAAGGGAGCCGGTGCGGGTAGTGATGATGCAATTAGACAAGCTGTCTTGGCTCGGCTAAAGGCTCGGCCCATGTTGGATTTGATTAGTGATGGGCAGGCTAGAAGTAATGGTCAAATCATGTGGCGTATCTCGATGCCTATTGCTGCGCTTAATTTAGCGCTACTGGCTATTCCTCTTGGCGCGGTTAATCCACGTATGGGTCGTTCGATTAACTTGATTATTGCTGGCTTAGTTGCCTTACTCTATATGAACCTGCTTAATCTGATGCGCAGTTGGATCGCTGATGGTACAGTAGGTTTTGTAGAGGGGACGGTCGGTCTTAATTTACTGGCGACGATACTTTGCGTGTATTTTTTCTGGCGTCAGATTCGAGTTAAAAAGCCTAAACCACCGCTTTCTCAAAGTACGATAGCAGCAAATTAGCACCTAGTTATTTTATATTCTATTTGGTTATAAGCTTAAGGTTCAATATAATTATATATTATATTAATATAGTGACTTTATATAATTGAGTTGCTCTCTTTTGAGGCTATATTAGTATGAATCTACAGCAGTTCCGTTTTGTTCGCGAGACCATTCGTCAGAACTTTAATCTCACTGAAGCTGCACGTCAGCTTTTCAGTTCACAGCCCGGTGTTTCTAAAGCAATTATTGAATTAGAAGATGAACTAGGCATTACCATTTTTGAGCGACATGGTAAGCGTCTCAGAGGATTAACTAAAGCCGGTGAGGCGGTTAGTGTGATTATCGACGATATCATGAGACAGGTCGATAATCTCAAAAGACTAAGTGATGATTTGGCGGAGCGAGAAGAGGGCAGCCTGATGATTGGTTGTACCCATGCTCAGGCACGTTATTTTTTGCCGAAGATTCTGATGGAATTTAAAAAGAAGTTCCCTAAAGTCCGTGTCAGCCTCAGTGAGGGTGATCCACCACTATTAGCCAAAAGGCTATTACATGATGAGGTGGATATCGCTTTTGCGACAGAAACCTT
>JAAYRZ010000076.1 GCA_012518515.1 Alcaligenaceae bacterium | reverse complement strand
AACTGACGAATCTGAGTAGCTGAACCACGAGCACCAGAGTCAGCCATCATGTAGATTGAGTTAAACGACTCTTGATCAACCTCTTCACCATGGCGGTCAACTACTTTTTCAGTAGCTAACTTTTCCATCATCACCTTAGTAACGCGCTCAGTAGCTTTACCCCAAATATCAACCACGTTGTTATAACGCTCTTGGGTTGTTACTAAACCAGAGGAGTGCTGCTTGTCAATCGCCTTAACTTCTTCAGAAGCTTGCGCTAGAATCTCGGCCTTAGCTGCCGGAACCAACATATCATCAACGGCAATAGAGATACCGCCTTTAGTCGCTAAATTAAAACCAGCTTGCATGAGTTTATCAGCAAAAATTACGGTTTCACGCAACCCACAACGGCGATATGACTGATTAACTAAATTAGAAATTGCCTTTTTATTTAATGACTTATCTAAAATGCTAAATGGTAAGCCTTTAGGCAGAATTTCAGAAAGTAAAGCACGGCCTACTGTCGTTTCAACACGTTTTAACTGTGGTTGGAACTCACCATTTTCATCTTTTACCCACTCATTTAAACGTACTGTGATACGGCTTTGCAGCTCAACCACATCCGAATTATAAGCACGATGTAATTCGTTTAGGTCAGCGAAAATAGCGCCTTCACCCTTACCGTTAATACGTGAGCGAGTAGCGTAGTAAAGACCTAAAACAATATCCTGAGAAGGAACAATTGAAGGCTCACCACTGGCCGGGAATAAAATGTTATTAGAAGCAAGCATCAAGGTGCGAGATTCTACCTGCGCCTCAATTGATAGCGGTACGTGTACCGCCATTTGGTCACCGTCAAAGTCAGCGTTAAAAGCCGCACACACTAAAGGGTGTAACTGAATCGCTTTACCTTCAATTAGGACTGGCTCAAAAGCCTGAATACCTAAACGGTGTAGCGTAGGCGCACGGTTTAACAGAACCGGATGTTCACGAATAACTTCTTCAAGAATATCCCAAACAACAGGTTCTTGCGATTCAACTAGACGCTTCGCTGCTTTAGTAGTCGCCACCAAATCCATGGCCACTAAGCGATGGAAAATAAATGGCTTAAATAACTCTAAAGCCATTAATTTAGGTAAACCACACTGGTGCAACTTCAGCTGAGGACCAACTACAATCACTGAACGACCAGAGTAGTCAACGCGCTTACCTAGAAGGTTCTGACGGAAACGACCGCCTTTACCCTTAATCATGTCAGATAAAGACTTCAACTGGCGTTTGTTTTGACCAGTCATAGCCTTACCACGACGACCGTTATCCATCAAGGAGTCAACGGCCTCTTGAAGCATACGCTTCTCGTTACGCACGATAATATCAGGCGCATAAGATTCGATTAAGCGCTTCAAGCGATTATTACGGTTAATCACACGACGGTATAAGTCATTAAGGTCTGAGGTAGCAAAACGACCACCATCCAGCGGAACTAAGGGGCGCAAATCAGGCGGTAATACAGGTAATACCTCTAGAATCATCCACTCCGGCTTAATACCGGACTTCTGGAAACCTTCAACTACTTTAAGACGCTTAGAAGTTTTCTTTAATTTTGCTTCTGAGGTTGTAACCTTAAGCTCTTCGCGTAAAACTTCAACTTCTTTATCAATATCAAAAGTACGCAACAACTCACGGATTGCTTCTGCGCCCATCAGAGCGACGAACTCGTCACCGTACTCATCAACCTTGTTGTTGTACTCTTCTTCAGTCATGATCTGACCGCGTTGTAGCGGGGTCATACCAGGTTCAATCACGCACATTGCTTCAAAATAAAGCACACGCTCGATATCACGCAAGGTCATATCGAGAACCATACCTAAACGAGAAGGTAAGCTCTTTAGGAACCAAATATGAGCAACCGGACTGGCCAATTCAATATGACCCATACGCTCACGACGTACTTTTGCAGCAGTTACCTCAACACCACACTTCTCACAAATAATACCGCGGTGTTTTAAGCGCTTATACTTACCGCACAAGCACTCATAGTCTTTTGTAGGACCAAAAATCTTGGCGCAGAAAAGACCATCACGCTCAGGCTTGATCGTACGGTAGTTGATGGTTTCAGCCTTACGTACTTCACCGAAAGACCACGAACGGATCTTTTCAGGTGAAGCAATTCCAATTTTGATTGCATCAAACTGATCATCAGGAGCAATTTGCTTGTATAGACTTAATAAACCATTCATTACTTTTTACCCTCCAGCTCCATATTTAGAGCTAGTGATCGAATTTCTTTAACCAGAACGTTGAAGGACTCAGGCATACCTGGATCAATAGAATGCTCACCCTTAACGATGTTTTCGTGAACCTTCGTACGACCAGCAATATCATCCGACTTAACGGTTAACATTTCCTGTAGTGTATAAGCAGCACCGTATGCTTCTAGTGCCCACACCTCCATCTCACCGAAACGCTGTCCACCAAATTGAGCCTTACCGCCCAGTGGTTGCTGTGTTACAAGTGAGTATGGACCAATAGAACGTGAGTGCATCTTATCGTCTACTAAGTGATGCAGTTTCAGATAATGCATATAACCTACCGTCACTGGACGATCAAACATCTCCCCACTCCGACCATCAATCAGATGAACCTGTGTGCGAGACTCAGTCAGACCTAAACGCTCTTTAACCTCATCCGGATAAGCCAGTTTTAGCATATGCTGAATTTCTTCTTCAATAGCACCATCAAATACTGGTGTTGCTAATGGTAAACCGTCACGTAGGTTATGAGCCATCTCGATAATTTCTTGATCAGACAAGCTATCTAAGGTTTCTTTTCTACCAACGTCATTGTAGACCTGCTCTAAATAAGCACGGATATCATTAACCTGAGTATTGCGCTCATTCTCGAGCATTTCTTCAATACGATGACCAACGCCTTTAGCAGCCCAACCCAAGTGAACTTCTAGCACCTGACCGATGTTCATACGTGATGGAACACCAAGTGGGTTTAGAACAATATCAACTGGCGTACCATCGGCCATGTGTGGCATATCCTCAACTGGAACAATATGAGATACAACACCCTTGTTACCATGACGACCTGCCATTTTGTCACCAGGCTGTAGGCGACGCTTAACAGCAAGGTAAACTTTGACCATTTTTAGAACGCCTGGCGGTAACTCATCACCTTGAGTTAGCTTTTTACGTTTTTCATCATACATACGCTCAATTTCAGCACGCTCAAAGTCGATTGACTCTTTAGCATGTTCAAGCGTTGTCTGAGTTTCTTCATCAGCTAGGCGGATATCAAACCAGTAGCTAGGATCTAAATTCTCTAAGTATTCCTCAGTTAATTCATTACCTTTTTTGAGTCCCTTAGGACCACCATTAACAACCTGACCTACTAAAATTTTCTGTAAACGCTCGAAAATATCATTTTGAGCAATACGGAAACGGTCATCTAGGTCAATACGGTAACGTTCTAACTCAGCATCAATAATTGATTGTGCACGTGCATCAGGTTTTTCACCCTTAGCGGTCAAGACCTGTACGTCAATCACGGTACCATTCATACCCGATGGGACACGTAAAGAGGTATCCTTAACGTCAGCCGCCTTTTCACCAAAAATTTGACGCAATAAGCGTTCTTCAGGTGTCAAAGGTGTTTCAGACTTAGGTGTCACCTTACCCACTAAAATATCATCGGTACGAACCTCTGCACCAATGTGGATAATGCCCGAATCATCAAGACGGTTTAATTGAAGCTCTGGCACGTTAGAAATATCACGTGTAATTGACTCATCACCTAATTTAGTCTGACGAGCAACTATTGTTAATTCTTCAATGTGAATTGAGGTATAACGATCCTCAGAAACAACTTTTTCAGAGATTAAAATCGAGTCCTCAAAGTTATAACCATGCCATGGCATAAAGGCAATCAACATATTTTGACCTAAGGCTAACTCACCCAAGTCAGTCGAAGCACCGTCAGCTAAGACATCACCAGCAGCAACAATATCACCACGCTTAACAGTAGTGCGTTGGTTGATATTAGTGTTTTGGTTTGAACGTGTATATTTAGTCAGGTTGTAAATATCAACACCGACTTCGCCAGCCTGCGTCTCTTCATCAGTTACTCGAATAACAATACGCTGAGCATCAACATGATCAACAACACCACCACGCTTAGCTTGTACAGTCGTACCTGAGTCCATTGCTACAATACGCTCAAGACCGGTACCAACTAAAGGCTTCTCAGGCTTCAGGCATGGAACAGCCTGACGCTGCATGTTCGCACCCATCAAGGCACGGTTCGCATCATCATGCTCAAGGAAAGGAATTAATGAAGCAGCCACCGATACAATCTGTGACGGGGCAACGTCCATATACTGAACATTTTCAGGCGCTGTCATGATGGTTTCACCATTTTCACGACACGCAATAAGATCATCCGTGAACTTACCATTCTCATCTAACTCAGCGTTAGCCTGAGCAATCACGAAATTAGCTTCTTTAATAGCTGATAAGTACTCAATTTCTTCAGTCACGCGACAATCCTCAACCTTACGATATGGCGTCTCTAGGAAACCGTAATCATTAAGGCGAGCATAAAGCGCCATTGAGTTAATTAAACCAATGTTCGGACCTTCTGGAGTCTCAATAGGACATACACGGCCATAGTGTGTCGGATGTACGTCACGTACCTCAAAACCCGCACGTTCACGAGTTAAACCACCTTGACCCAGTGCAGAAACACGTCGCTTGTGGGTAACTTCTGACAAGGGGTTAGTTTGGTCCATAAACTGTGACAACTGGTTAGAACCAAAGAACTCTTTAACTGCCGCTGAAATAGGCTTAGAGTTAATGAGATCATTAGGCATCAAGTTATCAGATTCAGCTGACCCTAAACGGTCTTTAACAGCACGCTCAACACGGATCAAACCCGCACGGAACTGGTTCTCAGCTAACTCACCAACACAACGGACACGACGATTACCTAAGTGGTCAATATCGTCGATATCGCCCTTACCATTACGTAAGTCAACAAGCACTTTAATGGTTTTTAAAATATCGTCATTAGTTAAGGTCAAGGCACCATCAGAGCTGTCAGTACCATGTAGACGACTATTAACCTTCATGCGACCAACACGAGAAAGATCGTAACTATCTTCGCTGTAGAATAAACGCTGGAATAAGGCCTCAACTGCTTCTTCGGTTGGTGGCTCACCAGGACGCATCATGCGATAAATCGCGATACGAGCAGCATTTTCGTCAGCGTTATCGTCAGTACTTAAGGTCGTAGAGATATAAGGACCTTTTTCTAATTCATTGATATACAAAGTATCAATTTCTGATATGCCAGCTGTACGTAATGCAGTAAGTAAGGCCTCTGTGATCTCTGCGTTAGCTTCTGCTAAGACTTCACCAGTTTCTGGATCAATAATATTTTTTGCTAGGAAACGACCAATTAAAAACTCATCGTTTACTAGAATTTCTTCCATGTTGGCTTCAGCAAACTGTCGCAAATGTCTGACATTAATTCGCTTATCTTTTTCAACTAAGGTATTGCCAGCCTTATCGACTAAATCGAAAGGGGCTATCTCACCTCTCCAACGATCAGGAATAAACTCCAGAAGCGCGCCGCTATCTTTAATTAAAATCTTATCAAATTCAAAGAACTCAGCAAGAATTTCCTCAGCGGTCATCCCAATCGCTTTTAATAGCGTGGTCACAGGCATTTTACGACGACGGTCGATACGGAAAAATAGATTATCCTTTGCATCAAACTCGAAGTCTAACCATGAACCGCGATATGGTATCACACGGGCAGAAAACAGTAACTTACCGGAACTTTGGTTTTTACCACGGTCATGTTCAAAGAATACACCTGGAGAACGGTGCAACTGAGACACAATTACGCGCTCAGTACCATTAATAACAAATGAACCTGTGTCAGTCATTAAGGGAACTTCGCCCATAAAGACTTCTTGTTTTCTAACTTCTTTAACCGTAGGCTTGCTAGCATCACGATCCATAATCACAAGATTAATCGTGGCGTATAATTGAGAGCCATAGGTCAAACCACGTAGTTGACACTCCTTGACGTCAAAAACGGGAGTTTCCAAGCGATAACTTTCAAACTCTAGACGAGCGTAGCCGTTATTGCTTTCAATCGGGAAAATGCCAGTAAAGGCGGCATGCAAACCTTCATCCTTACGCTGGCTATGATGAACACTTTGCTGCAAAAACAAATCATATGAATTGAGCTGTGTCCCTAGAAGGTTTGGTACTTTTTGAATGTCTTCGCGCTTAGCGAAGCTCTTACGAATACGTTTACGTTCTGTATACGAGTAAGGCATGAGCACTCCAACTCGAGATGGTTAGCTGATTACTAGTCGTT